>CAZWDE010000201.1:0-6458 GCA_964632555.1 uncultured Limibaculum sp. | reverse complement strand
GGCGCCGACACCGATGCTCCGAGGCACCCCCCTCAAACCGGTCGCGCGCGTGGCCCTTCTGGCCGCGGCCGGATGCGCGCCGGGGGTGCCCGGCGATTGGCGGCCGCCATTGTCTCGCGCCCGCCGACAGTGAGTTCCGGACGGCCCCGATTATCTCCGCCCCGGCTAGGGGTAGATCGAAGGCGCGGCCGACACGGCGTCGCCGCGCACCGACCGACCCGAGACCCGAGATACGGAGCACCGCCATGGCCGCCCTCCCCCGCCCGACCCGACGCATCGCCCTCGCCGCCCTTCTCGCCGCCACCGCGCTGGCGGGCCTGCCCGCCCTGCCCGCCCTCGGTCAGGATGCCACGCCCGCCGCTGCCGTGGCGCCGACCGCCACCGTCCACCACCGCACGGTCGAGGTCGACGGCCTCGAGATCTTCTACCGGGAGGCGGGCGACCCGGCGCGCCCGACCGTGCTGCTGCTGCACGGCTTCCCGACCTCGAGCCAGATGTTCCGCACGCTGATCCCCGTGCTCGCGGAGCGCTACCACGTGCTCGCGCCCGACTATCCGGGCTACGGCCGCTCCTCGATGCCGCTCCACACCGAGTGGGACTACAGCTTCGCCAGCATGGCCCGGATCGTCGAGGGCTTCCTCGCGGCGAAGGGGGTCGACCGCTTCTCGGTCTATCTGATGGACTACGGCGCGCCGATCGGCTTCCGCGTGTTCGCCAGCGATCCCGCCAGGGTCGAGGCCTTCATCGTGCAGAACGGCAACGCCTACGAGGAGGGTCTCGAGGCGTTCTGGGACCCGATCCGCGCCTACTGGCAGTCGGGCGGGCAGGCCGAGCGCGACGCGCTCCGCCAGTTCCTCGCCGTCGAGGCGACCGAGTGGCAGTATACCCACGGCCAGCCCGACCCCTCGCTGATCAGCCCCGACACCTGGATCACGGACCAGTACTATCTCGACCGGCCGGGCAACCAGGAGATCCAGCTCGACATGTTCTACGACTACCGCACGAACGTCGAGCTCTACCCGGAATGGCAGCGGCTCTTCCGCGAGCACCAGCCGCCGACGCTGATCGCCTGGGGCCGCAACGACGTGATCTTCCCCGAGGCGGGCGCCCATCCCTATCGGCGCGATCTCGAGAATGTCGAACTGCACATCCTCGACGGCGGGCATTTCGCGCTCGAGAGCCACGGGGCCTTCATCGCGGCGGAGATCCTCGACTTCCTCGACCGCGAGGTCGCCCGCGGCAACTGAGCATGGCGAACGCGCCCTGCGTCCCGGCGACGCCGGGCGCGCTCGCCCCCACCCCCAGGGCCCGGCCGGCGGTCGGGGTGGTGGGACAGCCGCCGGCCGGGGCGCGTCGGCCGAGGGACACGGGGCCTGTCGCGCAGGACCAAGATGCGCGCCCCATCCGTGACGCCGAGTCCCGGATCGTGGGGGCGCTCCCACGTGGTGGGCTGCCTCCGCGCGGCGCGTCGCCCCCGGCCGGATGCAGGGCCGCCGCTCGATCCCCATATCCGAGTGTGTTCTAACGTGACACGGCACACGCATTGCGCCGGCGAGCGCACGGATCGAGGAGGCGACGACCCCGGTGCGAGACCCGACCCCAATCCGCCGCGCGGCCCTTCTCTCGGCCGCCCTCGCCGCGGCCGGCTGCGCCGCCCTGCCCGAGCCCGAGACCGCGGCCCCCCCTGCCACCGGCACGGAGGCCGCCGCCGCGGCCGATGTGGTCGTGCCGATCTTCGCCGCTTCCGACGCGCTCGAGGAGCAATGGCGCAAGTTCCAGATCTGGCGCGAGATGGACTTCACCCTCGCGGTTGCCGACGGCGAGGTGGCGATCGAGGCGGTGGCCGAGGGCGCGTCGGCCGGCCTCGCGCGGACCGTCGACATCGACCCCGAGACCTGCCCGATCCTCGAATGGCGCTGGCAGGTCGAGAACCTGCCCTCCGACGCCGATCTCGCGAGCCGCGCGCGCGAGGACGTGAGCGCCTCGCTGATCGTCGCCTTCGGCGATCCGGGCGTCTTCGCCAACCCCGACCCGGTGCCGACGCTGCGCTATGTCTGGGCGACGGAGACCAACCCGCCCGGCACGGTCGTCGACAGCCCCTATTTCTCGGGCGTGCTGCGCAGCATCCCGGTCCGCAGCGGGCCCGAGCGGCTCGGCGAGTGGGTGACCGAGCGGCGCAATCTGGTCGCCGACTACGAACGGGCCTTCGGCGAGCCGCCGGAGAGCGACATCGAGGTGGTCGCCCTCTTCACCGACAGCGACCACGGCGGCGAGCGGGTGACCGCGCGCTATCGCTGGGCGCGGTCGCTCTGCACCGAGGCGCCGGAGCCGCCGTCGATCTTCTGACGGCCCGGGGCGCGGCCGGCCGGCGCGGCCCGTCGGTGCGGGATTGACATGCCCGACCGTTTCTCTCAGTCTCTCGCCGTCCCAGCCACCGGAGGCCCGCCGGCCTCCCGGAAGCCCGGACCTCCATCTCGACGAGGGCCTCCGGAATGACCCAGACCCGCGCGCATGGCCGCACCCCGCCCGAGACCGACAGCGGCGCCCACGCGCTGTCCCCGCTCGCCGAGCTGCTCGCGATCATGGAGGAGTCGGGCATCCCCGGCCGCCTCCAGATCGAACCGCTGGTCGACGCGGTCGACCGCCGCGATCCCGCGCGCGGGGGGCGGCGATGAGCAAAGTGCCCTCGCCCTGCATCGACGTCTGCAAGTACAAGCTGAAGGGCGGCCACTGCATCGGCTGCGGCATGACCAAGGCGCAGAAGACGAGCTTCAAGGAGCTCGACGGCAAGAACGCCAAGCGCCTCTTCGTGGCGATGCTGCGCGACCAGCAGGCGCGCCTGCCGATCCGCTTCGCCGGCTGGGAGAAGGCCTACCGCCGGAAATGCGACAAGAAGGGCGTGCCCTGCCCGCTCGACGTGCTGCCCGTGGCCGACTGAGGCGACGCACCGTCCCGGCCCGGCGCGCGGCCGGGCCGTCGGACCGGCGGTCTCTCAGGCGAGGTGGGCGCGCAGCATCCAGGCGAACTTCTCGTGCGCCTGCCCGCGCTCGATCGCCAGGTCCTGCGTCAGCAGATCGCCGTTCTTCTCCGCGAGGTCGGCGAGCTCGTTGAGCGCGCCCGCGATCATCTCCTGATCCGCCGCGAGGTTGGCGACCATGGTCTCGGGCGGCACCCGCCCGTCGCATTCCGACACGTTGGCCCGCTCGAGATGGACGGCGAGCCGGCCCTCGGCGTGGCCCCCCAGCGCCTTGATGCGCTCGGCGAGGTCGTCCTGCGCCGCGAAATGGTCCTCGTAGATCTTCTGGAACAGGTCGTGCAGCGACCCGAAGGCCATGCCGGTCACGTTCCAGTGGTAGTTCTGCGCCTTCATCGTCTCGACCGCGGTCTCCGCGAGCGCCTGGGTGAGGCCGGACACGATGGTCTCGACGGCGGTGGGCTCGAGTTCGGTGGCGAGGTTCTTCATGGGTCCGCCTTTCGCTGGATTGGGGGCTGGCTGGCGGCGGCTGGCTCGCCCGGGTGTCACGTGAGTTCGGCGGCGCCTGCGTCAAGGGACCGCGCGAGAATGCCGGCCATCCGGCACACCTGCCCGCGCATGTCGCGCCGCACGCGGGTCGCGAGCGCGAAATGCAGCGTGTCGCGGTCCTCGGCCGCGGTCGCGCCGATCATGCGGAGAAGCCACGCCTCGTCGAAGGTCAGGGTCGCCGCGCCCGGGCGGTGCAGCACCACGCGCCGCCCCAGCGCCTCGGGCAGGCTCTTGACGAGATCGCGGGCGACCGCTTCCGGCGCGCCGGTGGGGGACGGCGGCGCGGCGGCGCCGCGGCGGGGCGCCAGCCGGCTCCGCATCGCGGCGAGGCGCAGGCATTCGAGGAGCCGCGCCGTGTCGCAGGCGGGGCGGTCCGGCTCGGGCGGGGCGGCCGGAGCGGGTGTCATCGCGGGCCTCGCGGTATCCTGAGTAATCATGTCGGGATTAGGATAGCCGACCCGGCGTCCGGCGCAAGATCTTCCCACACGGTCCATGCCCGCCCCTCTGCGTCACGTGGACCCGTGATCGGCCGGCGGGCGCCCGCGCTCCTTGATCCAGGACAAGGCCGGCGCGCTTGGAGCGCTCGCGCCGGCTGGCAAGCCCCCGCAAGATCACACTCGCGTGATCGCCGAGGCCCTTCACTGGATCGACACTTGCGCTCGCCCCACTTGGCCCCGAGCAAGAGGGGCGGCCAGGAGAGCCGCCCGAGACCAAGGGGAGAGTTCATGACCACTCAGCTTCGCACGACCGCCCTCGCCGCCGCCGCGGCGCTCGCGCTCGCCGCGCCCGCCGCCGCGCAGGACCGCAGCGACTGGCCCGACAGCTTCTCCGTCGGCACCGCCAGCCAGGGCGGCACCTATTTCGTCTACGGCTCGGGCTGGACCAATCTGGTCTCCGAGACGCTCGGCATCCCGGGCGGCGCCGAGGTGACCGGCGGGCCGGTGCAGAACGCCGCGCTCGTGCAGACCGGCGATCTCGATCTCGGGATGGTCACGATGGGTCCGGCGCGCGACGCGCTCGACGGCGAGAGCGCCCTCGCCCCCGGCCTCGTGCACGACAAGATCCGCGCGATCTTCCCGATGTACAAGACCGCGTTCCACGCCATGACGCTCAAGGGCTCGGGCATCCAGAGCTTCTCGGACATCCCGGACGGCGCGGTCGTCGGCGTCGGGCCCGAGGGCGGCACGCCGGGGACCTACTGGCCGCGCATCCTCGAGGTGCTCGGCAAGGACGTCGAGGTCCGCCACGCCGGCGCCGCCGATCTCGCCGGCCAGCTGCAGGACGGGCTGATCGACGTCTATGTCTGGGCCGCGGGCATCCCGTTCCCGGCCTTCAGCCAGGTCGAGGCGCAGAACGACGTGAACTTCTTCGGCTTCACCGAGGAAGAGCAGCAGATGGTGCTCGACACGCAGCCCGTGGCGCCCTTCACCATCCCGGCCGGGACCTATCCCAGCCTGGAGGAGGACCAGACGAGCGTCGCGATGTGGAACTTCGCCATCGCCAACGCCGACCTGCCGGACGACTTCGTCTACGCCGTGGTCGATGCCGTGATGAGCCAGCACGACCGCATGATGGAGATCCACAAGGCGGCCTCCGAGACGATCCCCGAAAACGCCGACAAGAACACCTTCCTGCCCTGGCATCCGGGGGCCGCGCGCTGGTTCGAGGAGCACGGCGTCGACATCCCCGACGAGCTTGTCGGCGAGTGAGAACCGGCGCAGACTGACCGGTCAGAGCCGCCGTTCGGCCGGGCGCGGAGTGGCCGCGCCCGGCCGGCCCCACACCAAGGGCGGCCGCCAGGGAGAACGCCGCGATGAGCGAGAAGGGCACGGCCGAGCCTTCGGCCGACGCGCCCCCGGGCCATGACGGGCCCGCGGGCGGGACCGGGCTGGGGGTGGCCGCCCCGGGACTGCGGCCGGTGCGCGGGATCGTCGAGCGCGGCTTCTTCGCGCTCTGCGTGTTCTACAGCGCCTGGCACCTCTACAGCCTCAACATCGCGCCGCTCGAGACCTGGACCTTCCGCATCCTCCACGTGGCGGGCGCCCTTGTGCTCGGCTTCGGCCTCTCCGCGAGCCTCGCGCTCACGCCGCCGCCCGAGACACCGGCCCCGCGCCGCGCGCGGCTCGCGGGCCTCGCCGCCGCGCTGCCAGTGGCGGCCGCGCTCGCCGCGCTCGGCTGGGCGACGGCGGCCCATCTGACCGGCGGCGCGGTGCCCGGCTGGGCGCTCACCGTCTTCGGCTGGGCGCTCGCTGCCGGCACCACTATCGGCATCGCCGCCGGCTGGGCCTTTCCGGCCCGGCGCGCGAGCGTGCCGCTCTCGGACGTCGCGCTGATCGGCGCGGCGATCGCGGGCTGCGGCTTCATCCTGCTGAGCCTCGAGGCCTACAACCTGCGCCTGCGCGCCGGCACCCCGTTCGCCGACCCCAGCAACGCCTGGGCCGCGTTCGCCGTCGTGCTGCTGATCCTCGAGCTGACGCGCCGCGTCGCCGGCATGGCGCTCCTTGTCATCGCGCTCGTCTTCATCGGCTATTCCTTCCTCGGCCCGCTGCTGCCCGGCTTCCTCGAGCACAAGGGCTACGACGCCCGGCGCTTCTTCACCTACATCTTCACCGACAACGGCGTGCTGGGGCCGACGACCGCGGTGTCCTCGACCTACATCATCCTGTTCATCATCTTCGCGGCGTTCCTCAACAGCTCGCGCGTCGGCGACTACTTCGTCAACGTCGCCTTCGCCACCAGCGGGCGGACGCGCGGCGGGCCCGCCAAGGTGGCGGTCTTCGCCTCGGGCCTGATGGGGATGATCAACGGCACCTCGGCCGGCAACGTCGTCTCCACCGGCTCGCTCACCATCCCGCTGATGAAGAAGGTCGGATACCGCCCGCAATCGGCCGCCGCGATCGAGGCCGCGGCCTCCACCGGCGGACAGATCATGCCC
>CAZWDE010000200.1:0-6460 GCA_964632555.1 uncultured Limibaculum sp. | reverse complement strand
GTTCTTCGAGTTCGTCAAGCAGAACCGCCAGGCGATGGAGCAGATCCGCGCGCCGATCTTCGAGGACAAGGTGGTCGACCTGATCCTCTCCCGCGTCGATGTCCGCGACGTGACCGTCTCGAAGGCGGATCTCGAGGCGGAGATGCAGGCGCTCGACACCGAGGACGGCCCGGCCGAGACACCGCCCGCCGGCTGACCGGCCGGCGCCGGCGGCCGTGGTTTAACGTCGCATGGGTGTGGAACCTGTTTCCACATATCCTGTCTGGAGAAACAGACACGGAGGAACACCCATGAACCGCACCCTGGCCGCGCTGGCGGTCCTCTCCCTCGCGTGGCCCGCCCTCGCCGACAGCGCCGGCCCGCTCGAGATCCGCAAGGGCGAGACGACGCTCACGGTCGCGACGGAGGACGGCCCGGTCGAGATCACCCGGCGCATGACCGACTGCGCGCTCAACGCCGGCTGGCTGCAGCCGCTCGTGCCGGTCGAGGGCGCCCACCCGGCCACCGAGATCGAGGTGCTCGAGGCGCTCGCCGATCCCGAGTTCCTGGTGGTGGACATGCGCACCATCGACTGGCGGGTGAGGGGCACGATCCCCGGCTCGATCCATATCCCCTACACCGAGGTGGCGGACCGGCTCGACGAGCTCGGCTGCGCGCGCACCGGCACGGGCTGGGACTGCGCCGGCGCCCGCCGCTTCGTCGGCTTCTGCAACGGCCCGGTCTGCCCGCAGAGCCCGATGGCGATGAAGGCCGCGGCGCGCGAGGGCTTCCCGCCCGAGAAGATGTATTATTACCGGGGCGGGATGCTGGACTGGCAGGCGCTCGGGCTCACGCAGGTCGAGGGCCTGTTCTGACAGCGCGGCGCGGCCGCCCCCGGCGCCGGGTGACGCCATTGAAACTTCCCGGGCGCGGTGACAAGCTCGCCGCGCCAGACGGGGGCGGCCGATGCGGATCTTTCACAACCCGGACCACGCGGCCCACGAGGCGCGGTCCGAGCTTCACGCGGGCGAGCTCCGGCGGAGCTTCGAGTGCCCCGAGCGCATGGACGTGATCCTCGGCGCGCTCGCCGAGGCCGGCCACGCCGCGCCCGAGACCCCGCCGCCCGCGCCCCGCGCGGCGATCGAGCGCGTCCACGACGCCGACTACCTCGCCTTTCTCGAGACGGCGCACGACCGCTGGGTCGCCGCCCACGGCCCGGGCGACGCGATCGCCTTCACCTACCCGGTGCCGGGCCTGCGGCGGACGCGGGCGCCCGAGACGATCGACGGCGCGCTCGGGCACTACGGCTTCTCGGTCGACACCTGCCTGACCGCCGGGGCGTGGCCGGCCGCGCTGTCGTCGGCGGCCTGCGCGCACGCCGCCGCCGAGGCGGTCGCGGGCGGCCAGCGGACGGCCTTCGCGCTGGCGCGCCCGCCGGGCCACCACGCCCATGCCGGGCTCTACGGCGGCTACTGCTACCTCAACAACGCCGCGATCGCGGCCGAGGCGCTGATCGCGTCGGGCGCCGAGCGGGTGGCGCTGCTCGACATCGACTACCACCACGGCAACGGGACGCAGTCGATCTTCTACGACCGCGCGGACGTGCTGTTCCTCTCGCTGCACGCGGACCCCATGCAGGAGTTCCCGTATTTCCTCGGCCACGCCGACGAGATGGGCGCGGGCGCGGGGCTCGGCTACACGGTCAACTACCCGATGCGCCACGGGACCGGCTTCGATCTCTGGTCGAGCGCGCTCGAGGAGGCGTGCCGGCAGATCGGGAGCCACCGGGCCGACGCGCTGGTGGTCTCGCTCGGCGTGGACACCTACGAGGGCGATCCGATCAGCCGGTTCCGGCTCCGGACGGCGGACTTTCCGGCCGTCGGGCGGCGCGTCGCCGCGCTCGGGCTGCCCGCCGCGGTGATCATGGAAGGCGGCTACGCGGTCGAGGCGCTCGGGCGCAACGTCGCCGGGTTCTTCGCCGGGCTTCTCGAGGGCTAGCCGCGGGCTTGGGCGGGGCCCGTCCCGACGCTACTCTCCCGCGCGAGCGAAGGGATGCTGCGATGCCACGAGCCCTCAACCACCACCCGAAACGTTTCCCGCTGACGAACGAGCTGCACGCCCGGCCCTTCCAGCCGATGCAGGTGCCCGGCCGGGTCGTCCATCTCGCGTTCAAGCACCCCGAGGGCGCCGTCGACCGCGACCCGGCCGAGGACCGCGCGCAGCTCATCGCCTTCCTCGACCGCCACGGCGCGCCGCACCCGGCGCCCGAGGCCAACCATTTCGTGGTCGATCTCGGCCGCTTCCGCCTGACCTGGGAGCGGCACACCGAGTTCGTCTCCTACACGCTCTTCGAGGAAGGGCCGGTGCACGCCGTCTTCTCCGGCGCGCTCGTCGAGGTGTTTCCCGAGGACTGGCTCGCGCGGATGCCCGGCGCGGTCATCGCGGCCAACGAGATCGAGCTGATCCGCGCCGAGAGCGAGGCGGCGGCGGACGAGATGCTCGCGGGTCCGCTCGGGCGCGAGTTCAATCCCGAGAGCCTCGCGGTCGCGCGCGTGCTCGACGGCGCGGCGCTCGCGCTCGGGGATTTCCGGATCCACGAGGAGGGGTTCGCCCGCTTCGCCGTGCTGATCCACGACGAGGTCGGGCCGCGGCGCCTCGGCCGGCTGGTGCAGCGGCTGATCGAGATCGAGACCTACCGCACCGCCGCCATGCTGGCGCTGCCCATCGCGCGGGAGAAGGCCAAGCGCCTCAACGAGATCGAGCGCAACATGTCGCTCCTGATCGGGCTCGTGGCCGAGGACACGCGCGGCCAGGCCGACGGGGCGATCCTCGCCACGCTGACCGAGCTCGCCGCCGAGCTCGAGGCGATGTCGGCCGCCACCGCGTTCCGCTTCGGCGCGGCCGCCGCCTACAAGGCGATCGTCGCGCAGCGGATCGAGTCGCTCCGCGAGGAGCGCGTGGGCGGCCGGCAGCTCTTCTCGGAGTTCATGGCGCGGCGGTTCGAGCCGGCGATGCGCACCTGCCAGGCGGTCGAGCGGCGGCTCTCGGACCTGTCGATCCGCGCGGGCCGCATCGCCGAGCTGCTGCGCACCCGGGTCAACGTGGCGGTGGAGGAACAGAACCAGAAGCTGCTCGCCTCGATGGACAAGCGCGCCGAGCTCCAGCTGCGGCTCCAGCAGACCGTCGAGGGGCTCTCGGTCGTCGCGATCAGCTATTACGCCGTCAGCCTCGGCGGCTATCTGATCAAGCCGGTCTCGATCTGGATCGACGTCTCCCGGGACATGCTCTCCGGCATCATCGCGATCCCGACGGTCGTCGTGGTGTGGTGGTTCGTGACGCGGATCCGGCGCGGCATCACCCATTCCCCCCGCCGCGGCCGCACGCGGAGCTGATCGGGGCTCAGTCGCCGCCGCACCCCCCGCCGTCGCCGTCCCCGTCCCCGTCCGCGGAGACGTTGCCGATCGACACGCCGACCTCGCCGCTGCCGGTCATCGCGCCCCCGCCGCGCCGCGCGCCCGCGACGAGCTGGAAGACGAGGGAGATCGCGAAGAGGACGGCGACGCCCCCTCCGAAAAAGGTGAACGCCGGCCAGCCCATCGCCATCGCGACGCCGAACACGCCGGAGCCGATCGCGGCCGGGAACAGGCTGCCGGCGACCCCCTTGCCGAGCAGCGTGTGCGTGGCCGGGCTGTAGAGGCGGGGCTGCGCCGCCGGGGCGAAGCGCCGGTCCGGGTCCGGCCAGTAGCGCGTCGGCGGGCGCTCGCCGAACGTGTGCTCATAGGTCTCGAGCGTCGCCGCGTATTGCTGGCGGAAGCGCGCGCGGTCTTCCTCGCCGCCCGCCGTCGGCTCGTGGTGCATCGGACGGCCGAGCGCGTGGCGGCAGAAATGGTCCCAGTAGTTCCGCGTGTAGGCGAGGTGGAGGTGCCAGACGATGTCGACCGCGATCGAGGGCGTGACCGGGTGCGCCGCGGTCGCCCAGAGATAGGCGAAGCGGCGGTATTCCTCGATCGCGTCCTCGACGGTGTCGGGGGTCCACCCGGTGTCGGCCGCGAGGCGCTCGCGGAAGCCGATGTCGCCCGGCCGGTCGTCGAAGGCGTGACCCTCGATGCGGGCCCAGAGGTCGGGATCCTCGATCCGGGGCCTGCGCTTGGGTGAGAACAGCATCGATCCGGTCCTCCGCCGATTGATGACGCTGCGGCACTCTACGCCCGGAATATGGCGCCGGCGGGGCCCGCTCAGATCAGCGAGTCGAGGAAGAGCCCGCCGGCGAAGGCGAGGCCGCCCCAGCGCGTCTGGCGGAACAGGGCGAGGCAGGTGTCGGGATCGTCCATGTCGAACTGGCGGATCTGCGCCGCCATCTGCCCGACCAGCCCCGCGAGGCCGATCACGGCCAGGAGCCCGCCGCCCGCCGTCAGCACCGCGAGCAGCCCGATCACCGCGACCGCGGCGGCGAAGATCGCGAGCCACCCCGCCGTCTCGCGCTCGAACAGCCGGGCGGTCGACTTGACGCCGATCAGCGCGTCGTCCTCTCGGTCCTGATGCGCGTAGATCGTGTCGTAGTGCAGCGTCCAGGCGATGCCGGCGAGATAGAGAAACAGCGAGGGCAGCCCGACATAGCCGGTCTGCGCGGCGTAGAGCAGGAGCGCGCCCCAGTTGAACGCGATCCCGAGGAAGACCTGCGGCCACCAGGTGAACCGCTTGGCGTAGGGGTAGACGGCCACGGGCAGCAGCGAGAGGATGCCGAGGACGATCGCGACGTTGTTGAAGGTCAGGAGGATCAGGAAGGCGGCGAGCGACTGCAGCACCGCCCAGAGGAAGGCCTGGCGGGGCGCGAGGTCGCCGGCGGCGAGGGGCCGCGCCCGGGTGCGCGCCACGCCCTTGTCGATCTCGCGGTCGACGAGGTCGTTCCAGCTGCAGCCGGCCCCCCGCATCAGCACGGCGCCGATCCCCGATCCCGCGATCAGCCAGAGATCGCCGAGCGACCAGCCCGTCTCGATCGCGCCGAGCGCGATCGCCCACCAGCAGGGGATCAGCAACAGCCAGGTGCCGATCGGGCGGTCGGCGCGGCTGAGGCGGAGATAGGGCCGGGTCCAGGGCGGCGCGTGGCGGTCGACCCAGTTGTCGGCGGCCGCGTCGGCCGGCCTTCCCTCGGGCAGGCGCAGGCGGTTATCAGGCATCTCGGTCATGGAGCGCGATATGGCACAGTCGGCCGCGAAAATCAGGCTCTACGTCGACGCCCCGCTCGCCAAGGGCGCCATCGTCGAGATGAACCGCGAGCAGCGGAAGTACCTCTTCACCGTGATGCGCCGGGTGCCCAACGACGCGCTCCTGCTGTTCAACGGCCGTGACGGCGAATGGCTCGCCACGATCGCCAAGGGCAACCGCGTGCAGGCCTGGGTGACCTGCCTCGAGCGGGTGCGCGACCAGCAGGAGCCGCCCGATGTCTGGGTGCTGTTCGCGCCGCTCAAGAAGGCGCGGACCGATTTCGTGGCGGAGAAGGCCTCGGAGATGGGCTGCCGGCGGATCTGGCCGGTCTACACCCGCCACACCGATCCCTCGCGGGTCAATCTCGAGCGGCTGACCGCGCACGCGGTCGAGGCGGCGGAGCAGTGCGGCCGCCTCTCGGTGCCCGAGATCCGCGAGGCGATCCCGCTCGCCGAGGCGCTCGCCGACTGGCCCGACGGGCGGCGCCTGCTGTTCTGCGACGAGAGCGGGACCGCGCCGCCCGCCCCGCGGGTTCTCGCCGAGGCGGGGCCCGGCCCCTGGGCGGTGCTGACGGGGCCCGAGGGCGGTTTCGCGCCGGAGGAGGCCGAGCGGCTCCGCGGCCTGCCCTTCGCGCACCCGGCGAGCCTCGGGCCGCGGGTGCTCCGGGCCGAGACCGCCAGCGTGGCCGCGCTCGCGGTGCTGCAGGCGACCGTGGGCGACTGGCGGTGACCCCGCAGCGGCTCGCGGCGCTGGCGCGGCGCCACGCGGAGACCCTGATCGCCGCGGCGGTCGCGCTCCTCCTGGCGCGGGCGGCGGTGCTGGCGGCGCTGGCGGGGGGCTGGCTGATCGCCGCGCTCTGGTGGGCCGGCGCGGTCGCGGCGGCGCTCTGGGCGCGCGCGGCCCTCGTCGGGCGGCGGCTTGCCGCGCGCCTGGCGCGGGCGCCGGATCCCGGCCCCGGCGTCGTCGCGGTGGAGGAGGGGCGGATCACCTATTTCGGGCCCGAGCGGGGCGGGACGGTGGCGCTCGACGCGCTCGCCGCGGTCAGCCTCGCGGCCGGGACCGAGCGGGCCCTCTGGCGGCTCGAGACCGCCGACGGCCGGGCGCTCGACATCCCCTCGGACGCGCTCGGGGCCGAGCGGCTGCCGGACGCGCTGGCGGCGCTGCCGGATTTCGACCCGGAGGCGGCGGCCCGCGCGGCGCGCGGCGCCCCGGGCGCCCCGGTCGCGGTGTGGCGGCACCCAACGGCCGGCCGGAGCGGCCGCGGCTGAGCGCCTCA
>CAZWDE010000199.1:0-6495 GCA_964632555.1 uncultured Limibaculum sp. | reverse complement strand
TCCTCCTGGCGCCGCTGCTGATCGTGATCGCCGTCGCGATCAAGATCGACAGCCCCGGGCCGGTGTTCTTCATGCAGCCGCGGCTCGGCTTCAACAACAAGGAATTCCGGATCTTCAAGTTCCGCTCGATGTATCACCGCGACATCCCGGAGAAGGTGGTGCAGCAGGCGCGCAAGGAGGATCCCCGCGTCACCCGGGTCGGCCGCTTCATCCGGCGCACCTCGCTCGACGAGCTGCCGCAGCTGCTCAATGTGCTCAACGGCACGATGTCGATCGTCGGGCCGCGGCCGCACGCCCTCAGCCACAACGAGGACTACGGGCGCCAGATCCGCGGCTACTTCGCGCGCCACAAGGTCAAGCCCGGCATCACCGGCTGGGCGCAGGTCAACAACCTGCGCGGCGAGACCGAGACGCTCTCCAAGATGGAGGCGCGGGTCGAGTACGACGTGTACTACGCCGAGAACTGGTCGCTCCTGTTCGATCTCAAGATCCTGATGCTGACGGCCTTCATCGTGCTCTTCCAGAAGGAAGCCTACTGAGCGGCGCGATTCACCCGGCGTTAAGCGCGCCCGGCGAAGCTCCGGCCATGGCACCGCACCCTCTGAGGCTCATCGTCGTCGCCTATGCCGTCGCCGCGCTTGCGGGCGTCGGTGTGGGGCTCGAATTCGGCTGGTGGATCGGGCTGCTCGTGGCCTGGCTCGGCGGTCCGCTCCTCGTTCTCACGCTGCCGAAGGTGCCGGGCCTCGGCCGCATCTTCGCCGCGCGGCCCGAGCGGGGGTTCTCGCCGACGCTCGAGGCGGCGGAGCTCCGCGCCTGGGAGCGCGATCTCGAGGACGAGGCGGCGCAGAGCGCGGCCCGCGAGAAACCGCCCCTGCCCCGGGCCCGGGCGGGCTAGCCGCCGGCGCCGTCGGCCCCCGCCGGGGCGGTCTCGCGCCCGGGCGGGGCGGCCCGCTCCCGTCCGATGCGCGGCAGGCGGACCCGGAAGAAGCTCGTCTGGTCGTCGCGGAACACCACCGTCAGGTCGCCCCCCATCCGCCGCACCACCGCGCGGCTGATGGGCAGGCCGAGGCCCGCCCCCTGGCTGCCGGCCGAGCGCGCGCCCCGCACGAATTTCGAGAAGATCGACTCCGCCTCCTCCCGGCTCACCCCGCCGCCGTTGTCGATCACGTCGATCAGCAGGCTCTTGCCGTCCACCGTCCAGCGAACCTCCACATGCGGGTCGGGCGCCGCGTTGTACTTGATGGCGTTGCCGACGAGGTTGATCAGCACCTGGCGCACCCGGTCGGGATTGGCCCAGAGCGAGATGCCCGTGAGCGGCGCGTGGGGCCGGATCTCGACGCCGGCCTCCGCCGCCAGCGGCGCCAGGCTCTCGAGCGCCCCGGCGACCGCGCGCTCGGCGTCCACCACCTCGAGCGGCAGGTCGAACGCGCCCGACTCCAGCCGGTTGATGTCGAGGATCTCGTTGAGCAGCCGCGTCAGCCGGATGCTCTCCTCGTGGATGATCGCGACGAAGCGCGCGCGGTCTGCGGGCCCCACCGCGTCCGAGAGCAGGATCTCGGAGAACGACCGGATCGAGGTCATCGGCGTTCGGAGCTCGTGACTGACCTGGCTGAGGAAGTCGTCCTTCTGCGCGTCGAGCGCGCGGAGCCGCGTGTTGGCCTCGCGCAGCTCGGCGGCGGTGCGCTCGAGCTCGGCCGTCTTGTCGGCGAGCCGCGCCGAGGTGGCGATCAGGCGCTGCGTCTCGTCGGCGATGTCCATGAGATCGGTGAGGCTGATCTCCTCCGAGCCCGAGGCGCGGCCGACCATCGCATGGGCCGAGGCCGCGCCCACCGAACCCGCGAGCTCGCGCTCGAGCCGGGCGATCACCGCGTCGGTCGGCGCCGGCAGCCCGCGGTCGCGGCCCTGCTCGGCGGCCATCTCGGCGAAGAGCGCGCGCGCCGGCTCGGCGCCGAGGATGCGCTGCGCCAGAACGAAGAGGTCCTCGGCCGCCGCCTCGCGCCGGATCACCGGCCGCGCCTCGCCCGAGGGCGTGCGGAACACGCCGACGAAGAGCGCGCCCTGCACCTGCTCGAGCGGGCTCGGCCGCGTCGCCTGGCTGACGAAGACGAAGAGCGCGGCGTTGACCCCGAGCGACCAGACGAGCGCGTGGATCAGCGGATCGGTGCCGGCGAGCCCGAGCAGCGCCTGCGGCCGGAGCGCGGCGATCCCGAACGGGCCCTCGGCCAGCACCGCGGCCGAGAGCACGAAGTCGCCGCCGAAGCTCGGCAGGAAGAGCGTGTAGGTCCAGAGCGCGAACCCCGCCACGAGGCCCGCGAGCGCGCCCTTGGCGGTCGCGCCCCGCCAGTAGAGCGCGCCGACCAGCGCCGGCAGCACCTGCGCGATCCCGGCAAACGCGATCAGGCCCATCGCCGCGAGGCTCTCCGACCCGCCGGCGATGCGGAAATAGAGGAACCCGAGGCCCAGCACCGCCCCGATGCACACCCGGCGCGAGACGAGCAGCAGCTCGCGCACGTCGCCCGAGATCGGCCCGTCGAGATAGCGGAGCGCGAGCGGCACCACGATGTGGTTCGACACCATGGTCGAGAGCGCGATCGCGGCGACGATCACCATCGAGGTCGCCGAGGAGAAGCCGCCGATGAAGGCGAGCAGCGCCAGCCAGTCCTGCCCCGCCGCACGCGGCAGCGTGAGCATGAACATGTCGGGATTTGAGCCACCCGGCAGCGTCGCGAGCCCGGCGATCGCGATCGGCAGCACGAAGAGCGAGATCAGGAACAGATAGGTGGGGAACAGCCACGACGCGGTGGCGAGCTGGCGCTCGTCGTCGGCCTCGACCACCGTCACCTGGAACTGGCGCGGCAGCAGGACGATCGCGGTCGCCGAGAGGAAGGTGAGCGCCACCCAGCGCGGGCCGAAGACCTCGTCGGGGTCGAGCATCCCCTCGCGCATCGCCTCCGGCATCCGCGCGAAGGTCTCGCCGAGCCCGCCCATGACGCCCCAGACCGCGAAGACGCCGACCGCGAGCAGCGCGGCGAGCTTGACGAGGGCCTCGAGGGCGATCGCGGTCACGACCCCGTGGTGGCGCTCGTTGGCGTCGATCGAGCGCGTGGCGAAGAGGATCGTGAAGACCGCCATCGCGGCCGCCACCCAGAACGCCGCCCGCGCCTCGTCGACGCCGCCGATCATCACCCCGTAGCTCTGCGACACCGACTGGAGCTGCAGCGCGATGTAGGGCGTGGTCGCGATCACCGCGATCAGCGTGACCACCACCGCGAGCGCCGGGCTCTTGCCGAAGCGCGACGAGATCAGGTCGGCCACCGAGTTGATGCGGTGGCGCGCGGCGATCGCCACGAGCTTTCTCAGGCACCACCACCAGCCGACGAAGACGAGCGTCGGCCCGAGATAGATGGTGGCGAATTCGAGGCCGGTGCGCGCCGCCGAGCCGACCGCGCCGTAGAACGTCCAGGAGGTGCAGTAGACCGAGATCGACAGCGTGTAGACCGCCGGGGAGCGGAGCCACCTCATCCGCCCGCGCTTGGCCCCGCGCTCGCCGATCCAGGCGACGAGGAAGAGCAGCCCCACATAGGCGAGGCAGACGAGCAGCAGCCGGTCGGGCGCCAGCATCAGCCGGGACGCCGGCGGTCCGGCGGAGCGCCGGCCCGGGGACCGAGGCGCCGCGCGAGGCCGCGGGCGGCGAGGATCAGCGCGGCCCAGACGGCGAAGACATAGGCGACCACGGCCGGCACGCCGAGGACCGCGCCCTCCACGACGACGACCCACGCGACGGGCGGCATCAGCGCGACCGCGCCGGCGAGCGGCAGGATCAGGCCGGCGTCGCGCGCCTTGCGGTCGGGCGCGCCCATGTCGGCCGGCTCGCCGGATGGCCCCGGCTCGGGGGCGGCGCGGTCGTCGGCGCTCACGCGCCGGCCCCGTTGGCGAGCCGGCTCACGATGTCGACGAGCTCGGCGTTGGAGAACGGCTTGGTCACGAAGACGTCCACCGCGAGCCGCCGCGCCTCGTCGCGGTCCTCGCGCTGCCCCTTCGCGGTGAGCATCACCACCGGCACGCCGCGCCCGCGCGGGTCGGCGCGCAGGCGGCGCATCAGCTCGAAGCCGTTGAGCCCCGGCAGCATCACGTCGAGGATCAGCACGTCGGGCGGGCTCGCGAGCACGTGGCTGAGCGCCGCCGTGCCCGTGGTCTCCGTCTCCACGGCGAAGCCCTCGCGCCCCAGCAGAAAGCACAGGAGCTCGATGATGTGAGGCTCGTCCTCGGCCAGAAGGACGCGGCGGCTCATCGGCGTGTTTCCCCCTAGACGTCCCGTCTGCGCGGGCTCTGTCGGCCGAGCCTAATTCATGGCGGGGCGGCTGTCTTCCCCGTGCGTGAGCCCGGCCGGACGGGCGGCGCCCGGTGGCGCGGTCGGCGGGCCGGTCAGCGGGTCCTCGACGCGGTGCGCGCAGCCCTTGCGCGGGCAGAGGCGGCAGGTCACGCCCACCTCCTCGGCCGCCGGCGCCGCGCGGGCATAGACCGTGTCGGCCAGCGCCCGCTCGTCGATCACCAGCATGTCGGTCTCGAACTGCTGCGGCCGCCCGTGCGCGACCGTGCCGACGCGCCGGGTGCGCGCGAGGAAGAAGAAGCGCCGCCCGCTCGGGAAGGCGGCGAGCTGCGCCACGGCCTGGCCGGGCGCGAACTGCGCCCGCGCCAGCGCCCAGAGCGCGCAGTGCGCGGCGTGGCGCACCGGGTGGAAGCCGGGGATCCCGCGCAGCTCGAGGATCGCGCCCGAGGCGTTGGCCGCGACATAGCCGAAGCGCGGGCGGCCCTCCGCGTCCGCGAGCGCGGTCATCCGCCGGCAGACGAGGTCCTGCGGCAGGCCGGTCTCGGCGACGATCCGCTCGAGGTCGTAGCCGGTCGCCTCGGCGAGCGGGGCGAAGCGGGCGAGGGGCGCGCGGGCCGCGTCCTCGGCATAGGCCGTGAGCGCCCCGGCGGCGCGGGCGCGGGCCTCGGCGGTGGCGATCCCGTCCGCCTCGGCGACGAGGCGGTCGACCACCGGCCCGGCGCGCAGCGCCGCGAGCCGGTGCGCGGCCTCGGCCGTCGGCGCCTCGGGCGCGCCGGCAAGGGCGGCCTCGATGGCGTCGAAGCGGTTGGCGTGGTCCTCGAAGAGCGCCTGCACCTCGTCGACCGGGGTCACGGCGCGCTCCGGGGTCGCCGCCTTGTCGAAATAGGTGGCCAGCGCCTCGGCGATGTCGGAGAGGCGGCGGCTCTCCTCGGCGAGGATCGTGTGGAACCGGCGCGCCTGGCCCGGCGAGATGTCGGGCACCGCCTCGAGGATCTCCGCGGTCGAGCGCAGCGCGGCGATCCGGGTCAGCATCCGGTGCACGGTCTCTCCGAGGAAGGGATCGTGGGTCAGCCGGTCGGCGAAGGAGCGCAGGAGCGCCGCCTGCTCCTCCTCCGACCGCGCGAGCGCCCCGATCGCCCGTGCCCAGCCCGGGAACCGCCCGATCAGCTCGCCCACCGCCTCGGCCTCGATCTCGAGCCCGGCAAAGCGCGGATCGGCGGCGAGGGCCGCGAGCGCCTGCTCGAGGCGGCGCTCGCTCGCCCCCTCGAGCTCGGAGAGGCGAATGCCCAGCGCCTCGGCGATGTCGGCGAGCCGCTTGCCGGCGATGCCCCGGCGGTTCCGCTCGATCAGGTTCAGATAGGAGGGCGAGATGCCGACGCGCCGCGCGAGATCGGCCTGGGTGATGCCGATGGCGCGGCGGCGTTCGCGGATCCGGTGGCCGAGGATGCTGCGCGCCATCGCCGATTCCCCTTTGCCGTCAGCGGCCTTTCGCGGCGCAAGGTAAATCCTTTACACCAATGCCGCCCCTTCACTGTCGCTCTTCACAAAAAAGGCGAAGTCTGTCAATTGTTTGTTGATCGCTTGACCCGGACCGGCGAGGCTGACGCTCGGGGACATGAC
This sequence comes from uncultured Limibaculum sp., assembly GCA_964632555.1. Lineage (GTDB taxonomy): Bacteria > Pseudomonadota > Alphaproteobacteria > Rhodobacterales > Rhodobacteraceae > Thermohalobaculum. The sequence goes on along the minus strand of CAZWDE010000199.1, from coordinate 545 downwards.
CCCGGGCCGCCCCACCCGCAAGCGATGCGGGACCGGCGGATCCACCGTTCGGGAGGAAAACGATGACCGATTTCGCCACCACCCGCCGCGGCCTGCTCAAGGGCTCGGCCGCCCTCGGCGCCGGCCTCGCGGCGCCGATGATCTTCCCCGGCTCCGCCTGGGCGCAGAGCTACATGAACGAGCCGACGGGCTCGACCGTGACGCTCGGCTTCAACGTGCCGCAGACCGGCGCCTATGCCGACGAGGGCGCCGACGAGCTCCGCGCCTACCAGCTCGCGGTCAAGCACCTCAACGGCGAGGGCGACGGCGGCATGCTCAACACCTTCGTCTACGAGGGCGGCGAGAAGACCGCGCTCAAGGGCAACGGCATCCTCGGCAAGAAGGTCGAGTTCGTCACCGGCGACACCCAGACCAAGGCCGACGCCGCGCGCTCCTCCGCGCGCCGGATGATCGAGGCCGACGGCGTGGTGATGGTCACGGGCGGGTCGTCCTCGGCGGTCGCGGTCGCGGTGCTGGGCCTCTGCCAGGACATGGGGATCGTCTTC
>CAZWDE010000198.1:0-6505 GCA_964632555.1 uncultured Limibaculum sp. | reverse complement strand
TTCGAGAGCTCGGCGCTGCAGTTCGCGATCTCGCTGCTCGGCGTGCTGATCTTCGCGGGCCTGACCGCCTACGACACGCAGAACATCAAGAACGAGTATCTCGAGATGCGGACGAGCCCGCAGGGTCAGGAGTGGCTCGACCACGCCGCGATCTCGGGCGCCCTGCGCCTCTATCTCGACTTCCTCAACATGTTCATGTTCCTGCTCCAGTTCATGGGGTCGCAGCAGGAGTGACCAGGCCGGCATTGCCGATCGGAGAGGGGCCGCCACGCGGCCCCTTTTCGTTTGCTCACGCGCCAGCGCCCGCCCGGCCCGCGGGCGCCGCGCCCGTGGGGCCGAAGGTGTCCTCGAGGATCCGGAAGCGCACCAGCACCATGCTCGCCCGGCGATAGAACATCACGAGCTCGCGCCAGGGCTGGACCGCGCGGCCGAGCGCGGTGAGCGCGACGACGATGGTGCCGACATCGATGCGCCCCTGCATCACGAAGTGCCCGCCGATCAGCAGGATCGCCGCCGAGCCGGCGCCCGCGATCATGTTCATCACGAACTTCGTCGACAGCTTGATCCAGTAGATCCCCTGCCGCGCCTCGTAGATCCGGGCGAAGTCGGCCTCCACCGCGGTCTCGACCGCCGCCAGATCGCTTTCGGTGATCCGGTCGGTGCTGGCGCGGAGCGCCGCCACGCGCTCGCGCACGCGGGTGTTGATCGCCGACTGGGTGAGGACGGCGAGCAGGCCCTGCGGGAGCACCACGAGCGCGGTGATCGTGCCGAGGATCACGCTCTGGCTCAGGATGTAGACGAGCACCGTGAGGAGCGTGCCGACCCGCACGAGCGGCATCGCGATGGCCTCGCCGGCGAAGCGGCCGACCTCCTCGGCCTCCGAGGAGATCATCGTCACCGTGGTGCCCGACTTGGCCCCGGCGCCGCCGTGCCCGCGCGTCTCGACGGTGCGGCGGTAGATGTGCTCGCGGAACCAGCGGATGCTGCGCTCGCCGAGCAGCGCGCTGTGGTACTCGACGGCCCATTTCAGCCCGGCCGACACGGCCGAGACCGCCAGATAGCCGAGGCAGAGCCAGACGAGCACCCGGACGCTCGTGTCGTCCACGACGTGGTTGATGATGTCCTTCTGCAGCTCGAGCGGCGCCGCCGCGAGGCCCGACAGCGCCACCGAGAGCGCGATCAGCAGGAGCTGGCGCCGGCCCGTGATGCGCCAGATCCGACGGTAGAACTCGAGCATCGCCGCCTCCGAACCCGCGGTCCCTCGCCTGTCGTGCGGCAGGGGCCGCGGCCGGTCAATCGCTCGGCGGCCGGGTCGGCCTCAGGCGGTCTGCGCGTGGTGGCCGAAATAGAGGAACTCGGCCTCCATGCCGGCCACCTCCTCGGCGGCCAGCTCGATCTTCGCGCCGTCGAGCATCCGGTAGCTCGCCTGGCCGGTCACCCACTCGTCGGCCGGCGTCAGCGTCGAGAGCGTGTAGGTCGTGGTCTCGCTCAGATAGTGCGTCGGGATCACCACCTTCGGCTTGATGCGGTCGACGATCGCGTTGGCCTGGTCGTAGGAGAGGATGTGCTGCGAGCCGTCGACCGGCAGCGTCAGAACGTCGATGCGCCCGATCGCGTCCCAGAAGCCGGGCGCCGGGTCGGGCCGGTTGTCGCCCCAGATCAGCGTGCGCACGCCGCCCGTCTCGACGACGTAGACCACCATGTCCATGTGCCCGACATTGTTGGGCGGGCAGGCCTCGACGCCGAATTCCTCGAGCGCGTTGGTCCAGGGATACCAGCCCGGCGCGACGCAGGCGTGCTTGTCGGCGAACCCGGTGATCGAGACGTCGGCGAAGTCGAACCGCCCCACCATCCGGTCGAGGATCATCGTCGAGTTCGGCCGCATGATCGCGTCGTGGTCGAAATGGGTGTGGGTCGAGAGCGTGATGTCGGTGCGCGTCTCGGGGAACTCGTTCTTGAACCAGAGGCCCCAGGCGCCCGAGGGGTCGTCGCGCCAGGGGTCGAACAGCATCGTCAGCCCGGCCGGGCTCGTGATCTTGAGCGCGCAGTGGCCGTAGAACTCGAAGCCCACCGGGCCGGTGGCGTGCGCGCCGGCTTCCTGCAGTTCGATCACGTGGTTGTTGTTGCCGGGCTGCGTCCAGTCGGTCGACTGGGCGCGCGCGGTGCCGGGCAGGAGGCCGCCGGCGGTGGCGAGGCCGGCGGTGCCGGCGGCGGCGAAGAGGCCGCGGCGGGTGAGGTCGGTCATGGTCGGGTCTCCCTGTTTGTCGTGGAGCGCCGAGCATGACGCCGCGCCCGCGCGCGGCGAAGGTCCAGTCTCAGCCCATGCGGCGGGCCTTCCGCCACGTCGCGAGGTCGATCACGGGCGCGGGCCTCATCTCGCAGTAATTGGGCCGCGCGTGCAGATCGAGCGCGGCGCGGGCCGGCTCGCCGCGCTCGGCCACAGCGACCGTGTCCTCGGCGATCGCCACGGCGGTGTTGCAGCAGCGGTGGAGCAGCCGGGTCTGCGGCGCCGCGGTTGCCGTCCGGCCGCGCCGCCGGTCGAGCCGCACGACCTTGCCCCCGTGCCGCGGCGCGGGAGCTCCGGTCTCGGCTCCGGCGTCCGTTCCGGTGGCGGCGAGCCGCGTCAGCATGCGGCGGGTCTCGGCGAGCTCCGCCTCGGAGACCTCGGCGCGGTCCATCAGCGACCGACGCGCACGGTGCAGCGGAAAAGCGATGATGTTCGTCATGGGTGGACCTCTCGACAGGGGCCCCGGCTTCTTCGGGTGTCCGGCCCTTCTGGCCGCGCCGTCATGTGTCGAGTTGTCTACGCGCCGGTCACGATCCGGTCAACGCGCCGTGAGCCCAGTTCCTGTCACAATATGGCACCCGGCGACATCGTTCGTCTTAATCGAAAACAGCCCCGATCGGGGCTGCGATGGCAGAGATCAGCGAAAATTTTGCCTAATTTTCGCAAAACTACTTGATCTTGCCTTCCTTGAACTCGACATGCTTGCGGGCCACGGGGTCGTATTTGCGCACGACCATCTTCTCGGTCATGGTCCGCGAGTTCTTCTTGGTCACGTAGAAGAACCCGGTTCCGGCGGTCGAGTTGAGCCGGATCTTGATGGTGGTCGGTTTGGCCATCGGAGCCTCCCTCGGCCGCGCCCGTCGGCGCCGCGGATGTTCGAAGCCCGCCTAGTGGCTCGCGCGGCCCTCGCTGTCAAGGGCAGGGCCCGGCCGGGGGCGCGGGCGCACGATCGCCCGCAGCCCGGAGAAGGCCGAGTAGGCCGCGGTCACCGCCGCTGCGCCGAGGAGCAGGCCGTCGGGCGGCACCGCGTCCATCGCGGCGCCGAGCGCGAGGGGCGAGACGAGCGCGCCCACCCCGTAGGCGAGGATGACCGCGGCGTTCCCCTCGGCGAGCTTCGTGCCCGAATAGCGCGCGCCGAGCTCGGTGAGCGCGAGGAGATAGAGCCCGACCGCCATGCCGCCCCAGAGGAGGCCGGCCGCCAGCACGCCGGCGAGCCAGGGGGCGAGGGCCGCCATGGCGAGCGGGGCGGCCGCGGTGCCGGCGGCGAGCGCGGCCAGCATGCGGCGGCGGTCGACGCGGTCGGCGAGGAACCCGACCGGCCCGGCGAGGAGGAGCGATCCGCCGGCGAAGCTCGCCATCGCCAGCACCGCTCCGGTCTCCGAGAGCCCCGCGCGCACGCCCCAGACCGGCAGCAGCGCGATCGTGCCGAACTCGATGATCGCGAAGACGGTCACGCCGAGCAGGATCGTCGGATCGGTCAGGAAGAAGCGCAGCGTGTCGAGGGGCGCCGGCGGGCGCTCGGCGCGGGCCGCGGGCGCGTGTGCGAGCCCCCAGATCACCGGCGCGAGGCCGAGCAGCACGATCGCCGCGGCCAGCGCGAAGGGCAGCACGCCGTCGACGCCCGTCCAGCCCACGATGATCGGCCCGAGGAGGAAGCTGACCGACAGGCTCATCGCGTAGAGCGCCACCACGCGCCCGCGCCGGCCCTCCCCGGCGTTGGCCACCACCCAGTACTCCGAGGCGAAGAACAGCGAGGTCGCGCAGAAGCCGTAGGCCGCGCGGAGCGCGAACCAGATCCAGAAGTCCGGCAGGAACGGGTAGGCGAGCAGGATCGCGGCCAGCGCGAGGCTCGCGCCGAGCACGAGGGCCGGCAGCCCGGTCGCCGCCATCACGCGCGGCAGGATCGGCGCGAAGGCGACCATCGCGATCGCCGAGGCCATGGTGTTGATCCCGATCGCCGTGCCGCTCGCCTCCATGCGCTCGAGGAGGAGAGACAGCAGCGGGTAGCTCATCGACATCGAGAGGCCGAAGATGCTGATCGCCGCGATCGGCGCCACCTGCGCCGCGAGCCCGGCCGGCCGGTGCGCCGTGCGCACCGGCTCGGGCGGCAGCGCGGGCGGGGAAAGCTCGGGCATCTCAGAGCGGCACCAGCCAGGACCGCCCGGCCCCGTGGCGGAAGAAGGGGGCGGGGCGCGGCGCGTCGGGCTCGGCGAGCCGCGCCGCGATCTCCCCGAGCACCACCTCGGTGATGAAGGGCAGGTCGAGCCGGCGCGCCTCGGCGAGGCTGACCCACGAGAGATGCGCGAGCTCCCCGCAGGCGCCGGCGAAGTCGTCCGGGTCGCCGCGCAGGTCCTCCGCCTCGGCGAGGAAGAAGCGCGCGTCGAAGCGGCGCGGCCGACCGGGCGGCGTGATCGCGCGGAAGACGAAGGCGAGGCGATCGGGCGCGGGGCGATGCCCGGCCGCGAAGAAGGTGCGCCAGCTTTCGGGAAGCGCGGCCGGCGGATCGCCGTCTCGGCGATGCGCGAGGGCGAGGCCGGTCTCCTCCCAGAGCTCCCGGATCGCGGCGAGGGGCAGCGCCGGGGCGAGCGCCGCATCCGCCTCCGCCGAGAGGCGCGCCAGCAGCGCCGGGTCGAGGGCGGCGTCGCGCGCCACCGCGGCGTCCTCGGGATCGACCGCCCCGCCGGGGAAGACGAATTTCGATGGCATGAAGGCCGCTCCGGCGCCGCGCTGGCCCATCAGGAGCCGCGGCTCGGGCCCGTCGCGGCGCAGGAGCACGATCGTCGCCGCGTCGCGCACGGGCGGGGCGGGGTGGGCGACGGGCTCGCGCATGCGCTCCGGCCTCGGCAACGGTTCGGGACGGGGGCGGACCCCCGGCCGGACTATGCGCCGCCGCCGCCCCGGCTGTCCATCCCGCCGCTGCCCGAGCCGCCGGCGATGCTCGCCTGCTCGAAGCCGTGCATCCGCCAGGCCCACTGCATCGCCACAACCATGCCCTTGATCCGCGGCAGGAGCCAGAGCGAGAGCCCGAGGGTCAACGCCGGCCAGACGGACCAGTGCACCCAGATCGGCGGGCGGAAGGCGCTCTCGACCGTGAGCAGCAGGAAGGCGAGCACATGGCCGACGACCATGATCGTGGCCCAGGCCGGCAGGTCGTCGGCCCGGTGGTGGAAGAGCTCCTCGCCGCAGGCCGCGCAGCGCGCGCGCACGGTGAGATAGCCCTCGAGCATGGGCCCGCCGCCGCAGTTCGGGCAGCGCCGGCGCCAGCCGCGGCCGAGCGCGGGCCCGAGGGGGCGGTCGTCGGGATCGGTCGGGCGGGTGTCGTGATCGTCCATGGATCTCTCCTCTGCGGCCGCCACTGGGCGAGCGCTATAGCCGACCGGCCGGGGCTCCCGCATCCCGGTGCGGCGTCTCGCGACCGCATGTCGCGACGGAGCCGGCCGGCTCGTCCGTGACAGGGCTGTCAACGTCGGGGGGCGTGACGTCACGCCAGGGATTGACCGGAGGACAGACAGGGTGAGAACCAGCCGAGACCGAGGGTGCGGGGCACGGTCGGGGGTGCGATGAGCGCGGCGGCAGCGGCGGTCGGGATCCTCGGCGCGACGCCGGCGGAGCCGAGCGCGGCGCGCCCGCGGACCCGCGATGGATGGAAGGCGGTGGCGATGCCCGAGCCGGCCGGCGGCTTCGAGGATCCCGACGCGGCGCTGCTCGCGCGCTTCGCGACGGGCGACCAGTCGGCGGCGCGGGCGCTGACCGACCGGCTGCTGCCGCTCGCGCTCCGGCAGGCGTGGCGGATGCTGGGCGACGAGCAGGAGGCCGAGGACGTGGCGCAGGAGGCGATGCTGCGGCTCTGGCGGCAGGCGGCGGAGTGGCGGACCGGCGAGGCGCGCGTCAGCACCTGGCTCTACCGGGTGACGCACAATCTCTGCATCGACCGGATCCGCCGGCGCCGGCCGGGCCCGCCGCTCGAGGATGTCGCCGAGCCCGCCGACCCGGCGCCGTCGGTGCTGGCCCGGCTCGCCGACGGCGAGCGGGCGCGGGCGCTGGCCGCGGCCATCGGCGCGCTGCCCGACCGGCAGCGCCGCGCGCTGGTGCTGCGGCATTTCGAGGAGATGGGCAATCCCGAGATCGCGGCGGCGCTCGAGTGCTCGATCGAGGCTGTGGAGAGCCTGCTCGCCCGCGCGCGGCGGACGCTCGCGAAGGCGATGGCGGAGCGGGAGG
>CAZWDE010000197.1:0-6510 GCA_964632555.1 uncultured Limibaculum sp. | reverse complement strand
CGTGGTGGAGGGGGCTGGATTCGAACCAGCGTAGGGTTGCCCCGACGGATTTACAGTCCGTTGCATTTGACCGCTCTGCCACCCCTCCGACGGGCGTTCTGGCCGCGACCACGGGCGGGGTGTAAGGTCGCTCGCCGAGCACTGTCAAGCGCGATGCCCCGGCGCCGCCGGCGCGCGGGCGGATCCATCCAAGGCCACGGCACGGGGAGGCGAGCATGGCGAGACCCGCGCGGCGTCCGGGCGAGCGGGCGCCCGGTGCCCGAGCGCGGCCGGGCGAGGCGCCCGACCGGCTCTGGCTCTTCGGCCTGCACGCGGTCCGCGACGCGCTGCTCAATCCCCGGCGCCGGCGCCACCGGCTGATCCTCACGCGGAACGCCGCGGACCGGCTGGCCGACGCGCTGCCCGAGGCCGGGCTCGCCCCCGAGATCGCCGACGCCCGGCGTTTCCCGGCGCCGCTCGACCCGCAGTCGGTGCACCAGGGCGCGGCCCTCGAGGTGTCGGCGCTCGACTGGGGCACCCTCGAGGAGCGCACCGGCGGACCCGCGCCCCTCGTGCTCGCGCGCGACGGGGGGACCGACCCGCACAATGCCGGCGCTATCCTGCGCCCGGCCGAGGTCTTCGGCGCGGCCTGCGTGATCGCGCCGCGGCACCATTCGGCACCGGAGACCGGCGCGCTCGCCAAGGCGGCGTCGGGGGCGCTGGAGCGCCAGCCCTATCTCCGGCTTCGCAATCTCGGCGACGCGCTGGCGGAGCTCGGCGAGCGCGGCTTCGCCGTTCTGGGGCTCGACGGCGCGGCCGAGAGCGGCCTCGGCGCGGCGGCGCGGGCGGCGGCCGGTGGCCCGGTCTGCCTCGTCCTCGGGGCGGAGGGGGCCGGCCTGCGGGCGCGCACGCGCGGGCTCTGCGAGCGGCTCGTTCGGATCGAATCGGCGGCGGAGTTCGCCTCGCTCAACGTCTCGAACGCGGCCGCCGTGGCGCTTTACGCGGTCACCGCCGCGCGCCGGGGCGCGACCGGCTGACCGCCTCGCGGCGCGGCGCGCCACCCTGCGGCAGGGTGCGGCGCACGGACACGGCGATGTGAGGGAAAAACATGCAGGGCGGCGCCCCGAGGGGTTACAAACCGCTAAGATATGGCACATATGAGTAGAGGTGAGACCGGCGAGCCGGTCTCTCTCTCACTGTCCCTCGTTCCGACTTGGTCCGCCGGTGTCGTCTTCACTACACATCGGCGGATCCTTTTCAACCGGGACGCAGATGCACCCCCACGCGATGCCCTCGGGAATGTGACCGGATGAGCACGGTTTGGCCCGACGACGCCTTCCTTCGAACCTTTTTCGCCGAGCCGCGCACGATCGCGGTGGTCGGCCTGTCCGCGCGGCCCGAGCGCGCGTCGCACGAGGTGGCGTCGGACCTCGCCGCCCGGGGCCATCGGGTGATCCCGGTCAACCCCGCGCTCGAGGGCCCGCTGTTCGGCGAGCCGCCGCGGCCGGATCTCGCCGCGCTCGTCGAGGAGGGCGTGACGGTCGACATGGTCGACGTCTTTCGCCGCGCCGACCGGGCGGGCGAGGTGGTCGACGAGGCGATCCGGCTCCGGACACCGCTCGGGCTCCGGCTGGTCTGGCTGCAGCTCGGCGTGATCGATCTCGCGGCCGCCCGGCGGGCGCAGGCCGCGGGCCTCACCGTCGCGATGAACCTCTGCGCCAAGATCGAGGCGACCCGCCTCGCCGGGCCCGCGCCCCGCGCCTGAGGCCGGCGGCCGGTGCCATACAGCAACTTGAACACAGCCGCGCGCTGTTGTACAGTGAGTCTCATACCGGGGCCGCCCTGTCGGCCGCGGTATCCGCGCCGGGCCCGAACGAACCCGGCGTCGGTCTTGTGTCCCTCGTTCCGCTTGGCCGCCGGTCGCCCCTTCCCCCTCGACACGACCGGCGGCTCTTTTCGCCCGGCGCGGGCGGCGGACACGCGCTTGTCAGCGCCCGGCGGTCCCGGCTCGGGGGCGGGCGTGGTATGGGACCGGGCGGGATCGGAACGGGGGCGCACGGATGCAGGGGTTCCTCAGCGGGCAGTCGGACGGCATCGTGGCGCTCCTCGCGCTGGCGCGGGCGCTGCGGGACGGATCGGAGCCGCGCCCGGCCGTCCGGCTCGACTGGGTGCTGGAGACGACGGAGATCGCCCGGCCCGACTACGCGCTCGATTTCCGGGTGGCCCGGCCCGAGCCGGTCTCGGCCACGGGCGGGCTGATCCGCGCGGACGCGGCGGAGGACGCCCCCGGCGGTCTGGCCGCGCTGGCGGCCCGCGGCCGCCTCTTCGACGCCGGCTCCGAAACCGCCGCGCCGGCGGGGGCGGGGGCGCCGGCGGTCGGCCGCCTCGAGGCCGCGCCCGGGTCGAACGCGAGCGCGCTGCTCGACGATCTGGTCCGCCGCGCCGATCCCGAGGCCGCCGGCGCCTCCGAGGCGACGCTCGCGCTCCCCGAGGACCCGCTGCCGCCCGCCTTCGCGCCCGGGGATTTCACCGGCGCGGGCGAGCTGATCGTGGTGATCGACGACGGCTACTCCCCGTTCTACGACCAGTCGGCGACCGTCCTCGGCTACGATTTCTTCGGTTTCGACGACCCCGACGCCTCGGTCGCCAAGCTCGACAGCCACGGCTCCTGGGTGGCGCAGACCGCGCTCGGCATCGCGCCCGAGGCGGACATCGTCCACTTCAAGGTGTTCCCCGACGACGACGGCAACGCCCTGATCCGCGACATCGAGGAGGCGCTCGACGCCACGATCGCGCTGGCCGCCGATGTCGAGATCGCCGCCGTCAACCTCAGCCTCGGCTTCGGCAACGCGACGCAGGCCGCGCTCACGCCGCTCTCCGACGAGTTCGCGGCGCTCGCCGAGCTCGGCATCGCCTCCGTGGCCGCGGCGGGGAACGACGGCGCCGCCAACCCGGACGGCGTCAGCATCATCGCGGCCGATCCGAACGTGATCGCCGTCTCGGCCTCCGACGCGGGCGGCCGCCGGGCCGGCTTCTCGCAGGCCGACGCGGCGCTCACCGACATCTTCGCGCCGGGCGTCGACGTGCCGGTCGAGACCGTCGACGGGCTCACCGGCACCGTCTCGGGCACGAGCTTCGCCGCCCCCGCCGTCTCGGGCGCCATCGCGCGGCTGCAGGAGGCCTCGGAGACGGTGCTCGGCGGGCGCCTCGCTCCCGAGGCGGCGCTCGAGATCCTGCAGCTCTCGGGCGATCCGCTGGTCGGCGCCCCGGAGCCGGCGCCCGAGGGCTACCGCGTCGCCGACGCCGAGGACGCGCTCGCCTTCTTCCTCGAGGACCCGGAGGCCTGGTCCGACTTCCTGGTCTGAGGCGGCCCCCCCGCGCGCATCTTTCCGTGCCCCGCCGGTCCGATCCCGCTAGTCTGTCGGCCGTCTCACACCCCAGAGAGAGGGAGGCCGGCATGACCGAGGACACGCCCAGCTACCGCTTCGACACCCTGCAGATCCATGGCGGCGCCCAGCCCGATCCGGCGACCGGCGCGCGCCAGACCCCGATCTACCAGAACACGGCCTATGTGTTCCGCGACGCCGACCACGCCGCGAAACTCTTCAATCTCGAGGAGCTCGGCTACATCTACAGCCGCATCGGCAACCCGACCGTGCAGGCCCTGCAGGACCGGATCTGCGCCCTCGAGGGCGGCTGCGGCGCGGTCGCCTGCGCCTCGGGCCACGCCGCGCAGGTGATGGCGCTGTTCCCGCTGATGAGCCCCGGCGACAACTTCGTCGCCTCCACCCGGCTCTACGGCGGCTCGGTCACCCAGTTCAGCCAGGCCTTCAAGCATTTCGGCTGGGAGGTGCGCTTCGTCGACACCGAGGACCTCGCGGAGGTGAAGGGGGCGATCGACGGGCGCACGCGCGCGCTGTTCTGCGAGTCGATCGCCAACCCGGGCGGCTATGTCACGGATCTCGAGGCGATCGCGGGGATCGCGAACGCCGCCGGCATCCCGATGATCGTCGACAACACCTCGGCGACGCCGTATCTCTGCCGGCCCTTCGAGCACGGCGCGCATATCGTCGTTCACTCGACCACGAAGTATCTCTGCGGGAACGCCACGGCGATGGGCGGCGTGGTGGTCGACTCGGGCAGCTTCGACTGGGCGGCCTCGGGCACCTATCCGGCGCTGACGACGCCCTGCGAGGCCTATCACGGCCTCAACTTCCACGCGGCGCTCGGCAACATGGCCTACACCTTCTACTCGATCGCGGTGACGCTGCGCGATCTCGGCATGTGCCAGGCGCCGATGAACGCGTTCCAGACGCTGCTGGGGATCGAGACGCTGTCGCTGCGGATGGAGCGCCACTGCGCGAACGCGCGCCGGGTGGCCGAGTTCCTCGAGCAGCACCCGGCGGTCGAGTACGTCTCCTATGCCGGGCTGCCGAGCTCGCCCTATCACGCGCGGGTCGGCAAGTACTGCCCGCGCGGCGCGTCCTCGATCTTCACCTTCGGGGTCAAGGGCGGCTACGACGCCTGCGTGACGCTCGTCGACAGCGTGAAGCTCTTCAGCCACCTCGCCAATCTCGGCGACGCGCGCTCGCTGATCATCCATTCGGCCTCGACCACGCATCGCCAGCTGAGCGACCAGCAGCGGATCGCCGCCGGGGCCGGGCCCGAGGTGGTGCGGCTCTCGGTGGGGATCGAGGACGCCGAGGACCTGATCGCCGATCTCGACCAGGCGCTCGCCAAGGCGACCGCCGGGTCAGAGGCGGCGTGAGGCCGCGGCCGGGCGCCCGGCGGGCGGCGCGCGCCGCCGCCCTTCTCGGCGCGCTCGCGGTCGGCGGCTGCGTCGAGACGGTCTACGAGGATCCGCCGCTGCGCCAGCCGACGACCCCCGAGGAGCGGCTCTACCTCTCCTGCGTGGGCTACGACCCGCTGTTTCTCACCAGCCGTTGCCGGGAAGCGCGCGCCCGGCTGAGCGACGATCCGTTTCCGGGCGGGGCGGGGCGTTAGCGGCGGCCCGGCGCTCGCGCCGGCGCCGGAGCTGCCGGCGCACGACCGCCCAGATCGCGACCGGCAGCACCGCCGCCGCCACGATCGCCGCGACCGGGGCGGCGGTGCCGAGATGGCCGATGGTCGCGAAGGTGAGGCCGAGCGGGGCCGTGCCGAGCGCCAGCGCGGCGGCGAAACGCCCGGCCGGCATCCGGGTCAGCCCGGCGAGCAGGGCGACCGTCTCCGGCAGCACCGGCACCCAGCGCGACAGCGCGACGAGCGGCGCGCCCCAGCGCTCGAAGAGGGCGCGGCTGCGCGCCAGCCCGTTGGCCCCGGCGAGCCGGGCGGCGGTGCGCGGGCCGACGGTGCGCGCGAGGCCGTAGGCCGCCATGCCCGCGAGGAACGAGCCGACCGCCCCCACGAGGCCGCCGAGCAGGGGCCCGTAGATCGCGCCGAGCCCGGCGATCACCGCGATCGAGGGCACGGGCAGCACGAGGTCGGCGACGAGCAGCCCGATCCCCACCGCCCAGGCCCAGGCGCCGAAGCCGCGCAGCCGCGCGGTCGCCTCCTCGAGCGAGACCTCCGGCAGGCCGTCGCCCACGAAGGCCAGCGGCAGCAGGGTGAGGGCCGCGAGGCCGAGCACGAGCAGCGCGAGGCGCAGGATCCCTGTCATGGCGGGCGGCTCCCGAAGCGACGCCCCGAGTGTCGGGCGCGGGGCCGCCCGGCGCAAGCCCGATCAGGCGCGCCGTCGCCGCCGCCGCCCGCCGTCCTCGGCGCCGGCCTCGAAGCGGGTGTCGGGCAGGGTGACGACCGCGTCGAGATTGGGGGAGGGCGCGCTCTCGTGCGGCACCCGCATCGCGTCGACGAAATGCTCCTGGAAGCGCGGCTCGACGGCGGTCTCGACCTTCTCGATGCCGCGCACGACCCGGGCGATCTCGGCGCGCTTGCCCCAGTTGAGGAGCGCGATCCGCGCGCCGGTGCCGGCGGCGTTGCCGGCCGAGGTCACGTCCTCGATGGGGCAGTCCGGGATCATGCCGAGCACCATGGCGTGCATCGGCGAGATGTGCGCCCCGAAGGCGCCCGCGAGCACCACGCGCCCGACATCCTCCACCCCCATCCGGTCCATCAGCAGCCGGGCGCCCGCATAGAGCGCGGCCTTGGCGAAGAGGATCTGCTGCACGTCGGCCTGGCTGACGGTGATGCGCCGCTCGCCGTCCTGCCAGAGCACGTAGGACCAGGTGCGGCCCTCCGGCACCACGACGTCGCCGAGCGCGGCGGCCGGGCCGATGATCCCGCGCTTGTCGAGCACGCCGGCGATCCGCATCTCGGCCAGCGCCTCGATGATGCCGGAGCCGCAGATGCCGGTGACGCCCGCGGCGCCGACCGCCTCGGCGAAGCCCGGCTCGTCGGACCAGAGATCGCAGCCGATGACGCGCACGCGCGCGCGGCGGGTCTCGGGGTCGATCCGCACCCGCTCGATGGCGCCCGGAGCCGCGCGCTGGCCGTGGGAGACCTGCGCGCCCTCGAAGGCGGGCCCGGTGGGCGAGG
>CAZWDE010000196.1:0-6542 GCA_964632555.1 uncultured Limibaculum sp. | reverse complement strand
ACGTGAACCCGACGGGGCGGTTCGTGATCGGCGGCCCGGACGGCGACGCGGGGCTGACGGGGCGCAAGATCATCGTCGACACCTATGGCGGCGCGGCGCCCCATGGCGGCGGCGCCTTCTCCGGCAAGGACCCGACCAAGGTCGACCGCTCGGCCGCCTACGCCGCGCGCTATCTGGCGAAGAACGTGGTCGCCGCGGGGCTGGCGCGGCGCTGCCTGATCCAGCTCTCCTACGCGATCGGGGTGGCCGAGCCGCTCGCCGTCTATGTCGACACCGCCGGCACGGCCGAGGTCGACCCGGAGCGCATCGAGCGGGCGATCCGCGAGACGATGTCGCTGACCCCGCGGGGCATCCGCACCCATCTGGGGCTCAACCGGCCGATCTATCGCCGCACGGCCGCCTACGGCCATTTCGGGCGCGAGCCCGAGCCCGACGGCGGCTTCTCCTGGGAGAGGACCGATCTCGCGGAGGCGTTGCGCGGCGCGGTCTGACCCGCGGGCGGCCCGCGCCGGCGCTGCCTTCCTGTCGCCCGTTTCGCGGCCTAGGGTGGCGGCATGACCGAGTCGGACCCCGCGACAGTCCCGGAGACCGGCGCGCCGGCGGCCGGGGCCTGCACGCTGCGGCCGTTCGAGCCGGCCGACGGCGCGGCGCTCCGCGATCTTCACCGCCGCGCGATCCTCGCCTCGCCGCCCGAGGCCTATGGCGCTGAGGAGCGCGAGAGCTGGGCGGCCGGCCTCACGGCGGAGGGCTATGCCGTCGCCACGGCGGGCGGCGAGCGGATCGAGGTCGCGCTCGCGCCGGACGGCGCGCCGGTCGGCTTCTGCGGCTGGCGGACGGGCTTCGGCGCCGCGCCCGAGGACGCCGAGATCGTGGGCCTCTACGTCGCGCCGGAGCGCCAGGGTTCGGGCATCGGGCGGCGGCTGCTCGACAGCGCCGAGGCCGCCCTCCGCGCCGCCGGCGCGCGCCGGGCGGTCGCGACCGTCAGCCTGCCGGCCGAGGGGTTCTACGCCCGCGCCGGCTACCGCGTGCTGGCCACCGGCTTCTACCGCACCCGCGGCGGCGTCGAGATCGCCGTGCGGCGGATGGCCAAGACGCTGGCCTAGCGGCCGCGCCGCCCGGCCTCCTCGATCCGCGCGAGCCACCGCGCGCGGGCGCTGTCCGGCATCGCCTCGACCCCGCCGATCGTGGTCTGCCGGATCGGGGCGACACCCGCCATGCCGAGGATCAGGCGCTTGAGCACCGCGACGCCCGAGTTCAGGAACCAGAGGCGATAGGCGAGCGCGGGCATCCCCATGGTCACGATCACATGGGCGGAGCGGCCGGCGAGCCGTTCCTCGGGCCAGCCGCCGGCGCCCTCGCCGAGCGCGAAGCCCGCCCGCGCCACCTGCTCGAAGAACGCGACGAGCCGGGACGGCATGCCCCCGAGCCAGATCGGGAAGACGATGACCAGATGGCCCGCGGACCGGATCGCCGCGCGCGCCTCGGCGACCGCGCCCTCGGGCTCGGCCTCGAACTCGGCCCGGCTCCCGAGCGGCGCCGGCGCGATCCGCGCGACGTCGAGCCGGGCGACGGCGCGGCCCCCGGCCTCGGCGCCGCGGGCATAGGCGTCCGCGAGGGCGTGGTCGAAATGCCCGCCGGCCCCGTCCGGATGTCCCTGGATGATGCAGATGCCGCCCGCCATGCCCGCCTCCCGACCGGTTCGCCCGGCCGCTACCGCGCCCGGGGCCGGCACCGCCATGACGGGCGTCAAGTCGAGCGTCGATGGGTTCCCGCGCGGTTTGACCTCCGTCCGGTGTCCGGCTTAGGCTTGACAGTTACCGGCACGAACTGACCGGCCCGATCCGAAGTATATATTTGCAACGGAGCTGCAGCATGGCAAAATTGCCCGACTTCCAGAAGAAGCGCGTCGAGGTTCGCAAGTGGGCGACCGACGTCAACGACCACAAGAAGACGGCGAAGGCGAAGGCGGACGAGGTGCTGCGTCAGCTCGATTACGTGAAGGCCGAACTCAAGGTGGTGCTCTCGAGCCACGACCAGCGGGTGCAGGACGTGATCGACCAGAGCGTCGACCTGCACAAGCGGTACGGCGAGCTGGCCGAGATGCAGAAGCAGCTGTCAGACGCCGAGAAGCGCAACGATCAGGTCAAGGCGACCGAGCTGACCAAGATCCTCGAGGCCAAGCACGCGACGCTGGAGCGCGACCGGGAGAAGATGAACCGCCGGCTCAAGGACGCCGAGAAATCGGCCAAGAAGCTGACCAAGGCCAAGGACCGGGCCAACGCGGCCTATATCACGCTCAAGACCTGAGGGGCTTTCGGGAGACGCGCGGCCGCGCTAGAGCGCGGCCATGAGCGGACCCGACACCCCGGAACGCGACGACGGCGCGCCGTGGCGCAACTTCTACGGCCGGCGCCACGGCAAGCGCCTGCGGAAGGGCCAGCAGGCGCTCCTCGAGACGCGGCTCGCCGAGCTCGCGCCCGCGGGCGTCTCCTGGGCCGAGAACCCGCGCCGCGCGCCGATCGACCTCGCGGCGCTCTTCCCCGGCACGGCGCGCGTCTGGCTCGAGATCGGCTTCGGCGGCGGCGAGCACATGATCCACGAGGCGGCGCGGAACCCGGACACCGGGATCATCGGCTGCGAGCCCTTCATCAACGGCGTCGCCATGCTCCTCTCCGCGATCGAGCGGGCGGGCGCGGGCAACATCCGCGTCCATCCCGGCGACGCGCGCGACCTGCTCGACGTGATCCCCGAGGGCGCGCTCGACCGCGTCTACCTCCTCTATCCCGATCCCTGGCCGAAGAAGCGCCACTGGAAGCGCCGCTTCGTGAACGCCGGCAACCTCGACCAGCTTGCCCGCGCGATGCGCCCCGGCGCGGAGCTCCGCATCGCGACCGACATCGAGGATTACGTGCGCCACAGCCTCGAGCAGGTGGCGCGCCACCCGGCCTTCGAATGGACGGCGCGCCGCCCCGCCGACTGGCGCGCGCCCTGGCCCGGCTGGCCCGGCACCCGCTACGAGGCCAAGGCGCTCGCCGAGGGCCGCCGGCCCCACTACCTGCGCGTGCGCCGCCGGCCCCGCTTCACAGGTTAGGCGAAACTTGGGCGGCCCCCGCCTCACGCACGCCGCGTTGCAAGATGAGAAGGGGACCCGGGGCCGCGGGGGTTCCGCGCGAGGGCCGAGCTGCCGGCCCGTGGGGATCGCGCGGGACAGTCTGCGGAGGGGTACGCTTGCACTCGTGTCGAGGGTGGTCCCGACGGATGGGGTGGCGCGACGTGAGCGACGGTCGGGCCGGCATCGCCGGCCCGGCCTCACCGCCAGGCTAGACCTGCGGTCCCGCCCGGCGCTAAGAAGCCCCGCGAGCCCCGAGGCCCGAGGAGCGCCCGCCCGATGCCAGCCGACACGACCGACCACGCCGCCCCGCGCGCCGGGCATGGCGCGCCCGCGCCGCTCCGCGCGCACCGCTCGCCCGGCCTCTCCGGCGCGGTCCGGGTGCCGGGCGACAAGTCGGTCTCCCACCGCGCGCTGATCCTCGGCACGCTCTCGGTCGGGGAGACCCGGATCGCGGGGCTGCTCGAGGGCGAGGACGTGCTCGGCACCGCCGAGGCGATGCGCGCCTTCGGCGCCGAGATCGCCCGCGAGGACGACGGCAGCTGGACCGTGCGCGGCGTCGGCGTCGGCGCGCTCGCCGAGCCCGACCGGGTGATCGACTGCGGCAACGCCGGCACCGGCGTGCGGCTCATCATGGGGATGATGGCGACGACGCCGATCGCCGCGACCTTCACGGGCGACGCCTCGCTGCGGCGCCGGCCGATGGGGCGCGTGCTCGACCCGCTCCGCCTCTTCGGGGCGACGGCGCTCGGCCGCGCCGGCGGGCTGCTGCCGCTCACGCTCAAGGGGGCCGAGGCGGCCGTGCCCGTCACCTACCGGACCCCCGTCGCCTCGGCGCAGGTGAAATCGGCGGTGCTCCTCGCCGGCCTCAACGCGCCCGGCGAGACCGTTGTGATCGAGCGCGCGGCGACGCGCGACCACACCGAGCGGATGCTGCGGGCGTTCGGCGCCGAAATCGCGGTCGAGCCGCACGCCGAGGGGCAGGCGATCCGCCTCGTGGGCCAGCCCGAGCTCGAGGGCATCGCGGTGACGGTGCCGCGGGATCCGTCCTCGGCCGCCTTCCCGGTCGCCGCCGGGCTGCTCTCCGACGGCGCGGAGGTTCTGGTGCCGGGCATCTCGCTCAACCCGACGCGCGCGGGGCTCTACGACACGCTGGCGGAGATGGGCGCCGAGATCCTCCGCGACGATCCGCGCGAGGAGGGCGGCGAGCCGGTGGCCGATCTCCGCGTGCGCCACTCGGCGCTCCGGGGCGTCGAGGTGCCGCCCGACCGCGCGCCCTCGATGATCGACGAATACCCGATGCTCGCCTGCCTCGCCGCCTTCGCCGAGGGCGACACGGTGATGCGCGGGATCGGCGAATTGCGCGTCAAGGAGTGCGACCGGATCGCCGCCACCGTGGCCGGGCTCCGCGCCTGCGGCGTCGAGGCGACCGAGGAGCCCGAGGGCATGATCGTGCACGGCCGCGGCGGCGAGGTGCCGGGCGGCGCGACGGTGCGCACCCATCTCGACCACCGCATCGCCATGGCCTTCCTCACCATGGGCCTCGGGACGCGCGAGCCGGTCGCGGTCGACGACGCCTCGCCGATCGCCACCTCGTTCCCGGGCTTCCGCGCCATGATGGAGTCGCTCGGCGGGCGGTTCTCCGAGGGCTGAGCCGCTCAGAAGGCGGCCTTCCACTGCTCGGTGTCGATGAACCAGCGCTCCTCGTCGATCAGGCCGTCGTCGTCGAAGCGGAACGTGATCGCGAGCGTCGAGCCCTCCGGGAGATTGTCGGCGGTCCACTCGAGGATGTTGACCACCTCGTCCTCGCCGGCGGCGTAGCGCAGCTCGGTGACGGCGAAGCCCGGCGGCAGGGCGTCGCCGAGCCCGTCGAGCGCCGCGCGGAAGGCGTCGCGGCCCTCGATCACGTCCGTCTGGCCGGGCAGCACGAAGATCATGTCCTCGGCGTAGAAGCTCGCGAGGGTGTCGAAGTCCCCGGCGGCGAACGCCTCCCACGCGGCGGCGACCGCGCCCACCTGCGCCGCGCGGTCGAGCACGGGATCGGCGTGGGCCACGGCCGGCAGGCCGATGATGGCGACGATGGCGGCGAGGGCGGCTCTCAGCGCGTGGGCGTTCATGACACACTCCTTTTCGAGACCTGACGCGGGGGCAGGCTGGTCCACCCGACTGATTCGCGCAATGCCGGACCACGGTGCGGGAAGGGGTGCCGCTGGACGCGCGGGTCGGCTTGGCGCTAGGCACCGCGCGGGCAACCCGCGGGGGAGCATGGCGTTCACGGTGGCGATCGACGGGCCGGCGGGAGCCGGGAAGGGCACCATCGCGACGGCGGTGGCCGAGCATTTCGGGCTCGCCCATCTCGACACCGGCCTCCTCTACCGCGCGGTGGGGCGGATCGCGCTCGACCAGGGCCGCGGCACGCTCGACGAGGGCGTGGCCGAGCTCGTCGCCCGCGAGCTGACGCCGGAGGCGCTGGCGCGGCCCGACCTGCGCTCGGCGCTCGCGGCCCGCGCCGCGTCCAAGGTCGCCGCGATGCCGGGCGTGCGCCGGGCGCTCGTCGACTTCCAGCGGCGCTTCGCCCGGCGCGACGGCGGCGCGGTGCTCGACGGGCGCGACATCGCGACCGTGATCTGCCCGGAGGCCGAGGTGAAGCTCTTCGTCACCGCCTCGCCCGAGACCCGCGCCCGGCGGCGCCACCGCGAGCTGGTCGAGGCGGGGGCCGAGACGAGCCTCGAGCGCGTGCTCGCCGAGATCGAGGAGCGCGACCGCCGCGACAGCGCCCGCGCCGACGCGCCGCTCCGCCGCGCCGCCGACGCGCACTTGCTCGACACGACGGATCTCAGTATTGCTCAGGCCGTCGCGACAGCGGTGGCGATCATCGCCGAGGCGCGGAGGGGGGGCTAGCCCCCGCGAGACGCCCGACGCGGCCGAGCAGGCAGGACGAACGGAACAGACCGCCGGAGCCAACCGGCCGGCCAGCAACACGTTAGGAGACGGAACCGAATGGCGCAGACCGCCAGCATGGACGAATTCGAGGCGCTGCTGAGCGAAAGCCTCGACAAGCACACCCCGGACGAAGGCTCGGTCGTCAAGGGCACGGTGATCGCGATCGAGAACGGCCAGGCCGTGATCGATGTCGGCTTCAAGGCCGAGGGCCGGGTCGATCTCAAGGAATTCTCGCAGGGCGGCAAGCCGGCCGAGATCCAGCCGGGCGACACCGTCGAGGTGTTCCTCGAGCGGGTCGAGAACGCGCGCGGCGAGGCCGCGATCAGCCGCGAGAAGGCGCGCCGCGAGGAGGCGTGGGACCGGCTCGAGAAGGCCAACGACAAGGGCGAGCGGGTCGAGGGCGCGATCTTCGGGCGCGTCAAGGGCGGCTTCACCGTCGATCTCGGCGGCGCCGTGGCGTTCCTGCCCGGCAGCCAGATCGACGTGCGCC
>CAZWDE010000195.1:0-6543 GCA_964632555.1 uncultured Limibaculum sp. | reverse complement strand
AGATCTTGGCCAGCGCCGAGGCGAGCCAGAGCGGGTTGCCGCAGATCTCGCCGCCCAGCTTGTCGGCCGCGTATTCGCGGGTGCGGCTGATCATCATCTGCACCACCATCGCGGCGAGCGGCGCCAGCACCGCGGCGAGGATCAGCCCGACGAGGCCGAGCGGGTTCCGCTCGCGGTCGCCCCCGCCGAAGATCATGCTCCACTGCGCCATCGAGGCGAGAAACCCGATCGCGCCCGAGATCGTGGCGACGATCGTCATGATCAGCGTGTCGCGGTTCTGGATGTGGGCGAGCTCGTGCGCCATCACGCCCGCCAGCTCCTCGCGGCTGAGGCTGCGCATGATGCCCGTGGTGGCGGCGACGGCGGCGTTCTCCGGCCCGCGACCCGTGGCGAAGGCGTTGGGCTGGGGGTCGTCGATCACGTAGACGCGCGGCATCGGCAGCTCGGCGCGCCGGGCGAGGTCCTCGGCCATCCGGTAGAGCTCGGGCGCGCTCCGCGCGTCGACCTCGCGCGCGTTGTGCATCCGGAGCGCCAGCGTGTCGGAGTTCCACCACGCATAGCCGTTCATCGCGAGCGCGATCACGAAGGCGATCGCCGCGCCGGCCTCGCCGGCCACCATGAAGCCGACCATGAGGAACAGCGCCGTCAGCGCCGCGAGCAGCAGCGCGGTCTTGACGTAATTCATCGGGTCATCACTCCGGTTGCTCGATCGGCGGACGGGGCCATATCCCCGTCACGGTCGACGGAGATATAGGATGAGCGAAAACACCCGAGAAGAGCGCATCCGCGAGGCGGGCGAGCGGGCGCTCGCCGAGGCGCGCGCCCGGCGCGAGCGGGAGCGTGCGCGCGCCCTGCCGCCCGAGATCGGCGGGCGCGACGGGCCCGAGCCCACCCGCTACGGGGACTGGGAGAAGAAGGGCGTGGCGATCGACTTCTCCTGACCGTCCGGCAGGCGGAGACCGACGACCCCCGGCCCGAGCGCGGCGACGCTCCCGGCGGCGGGCAGCGCGGGCAGGCGGGCCGCGAGCTCGGCCCAGCGCACGCAGGCCGCGGTGTTGTCGGCGAGCTCGTCGGCCCAGCCCCGATGCTCCTCCGCAAAGCCCGTCGCCGCACCCTTGCCCAGCGCCTCGGTATCGGCCGCCTGCGAGCTGCAGAGCGCGACGGGCGCGCCGGTGAGCTGCTCGAGCCGGAAGGCAAGGCCGATGGAGAACTGGAGCGGCGCCGCCTCGCGAAGCGCCGCCACCTGGCCCACCGCAACGATCCGGCGGAGCGGGGCGCCGGACCCGTCGGCCGCGGCCTCCGCCCGCCCGGCAAGCTCGCGCGTGAGCGCCTGGTAGGCGAGGTGGGTGCGCGCGTGGACGGCGTGCCAGAGCAGGGCGCCCGCCAGCGTCGCGACCGCGAGACCCGCCAGCGGCGGCACCGCCAGTGCCGGGCGGGCCGAGACCCGAAGCCCGAGCAGGAGCCCGCCGACGACGGCCAGCCAGAGATGCCCGGTCGCGCGGAACGGCACCGCGACGCCGCCCGCCGCCACCGGCGCGATCCCGAGCGCGAGGGCGAGCAGGGCGGCCGCGAGGACCGGCGTCGCCCGCCGGGGCTCGGTCCGGACCGCAAGCGCGAGCCCCGCCGCCCCGAACGCGGCGAGGATCAGCCCGAGCGGCGCCTGCCCGGCCGCCATCAGCGCGAGTGCGCGCCCGAGCGAGCCGAGCGAGGCGGCGGCCGGCCCGCCCGTCACCGGTTCGGTCCAGCGCTCGGCCTCGACCGCCGCGGTGCCGTGCACGGCCGAGTTGAGGCCGAGGATCAGCGCAACCCCGAGCGCGAGGCCGGCGAGCCAGGCCGCGGGCAGGAGCGCCCAGGCCCGCGGCACCGTCCGCCAGTCCGCCGCCAGCGCCGCCACCATCAGGACCATCAGCGGGTAGCTCGAATGCGCGAGAAGGGCGAGCGCCACGAGGAGGGGCAGCGCGCGGAGGGTCCAGCGCGCCGGGGCGAGGCAGGCGAGGAGAGCGGTCGCGGCGACGGTCGCGGTGGCCGGCAGCGTCGCCGCGAACCAGACCGAGATGTCGGCGGCCTGCGGCATCGCCGCGAGCGCGGCGGCGCCGAGCGCCGCGCGCCACGGGCGCCGGTCGTCGCGGAAGAGCCCCGCCGAGGTCGCCGCCGCGGCGACGCACCAGAGCGCCATCTGGAGGGCGAAGAGCGTCTGCGGGGCGGTCGGCCACGGGCGCAGCGTCCAGGCCCAGGTGAGCCAGCGGCCCTTGGCGAGCGTCTTCCACCAGTAGAGCTCGGGGCGGGGAAAGATCGCGAGATAGTCGTCGTGCCGCGCGAAGGGATCGGCCCATTGCGGCGCGATCAGCCAGCCGAACCCGGCCGCGAGGAGCGCGGCGAGCGCCGCGACGCGCAGCGCCCGGCCCCGCGCGCCCGGACTTCCGGCTCCCGCTCCCGCCCGCGCCTCCATGCCCCGTGGCTAGCACAGCGCCGCGCCGCGGGCGAGCGCACCCCTTGACCGGCCGGTCCGCGCCCCACCTATGGCTCAGGCGGGTCGTGAGCCCGGCGCCGCCCGAGGAGCGTTCCCATGCCGATGCAGTCGCCCGAGGACAAGTCCGCGCTGCGCAAGGCGCTCGGCACCTTCGCGACCGGCGTCACGATCGTCACGGCGCGGTCGGGCGCGGGCGAGCCGGTCGGCTTCACCGCCAACTCCTTCACCAGCGTCTCGCTCGAGCCGCCGCTCCTGCTCGTCTGCCTCGCGCACACCGCGGCGAGCTACTCGATCTTCTGCGCGGCCGAGAGCTTCGCGGTCAACGTGCTCGAGGTCGGGCAGGAGGAGACGGCCAAGCGGTTCGCCAGCCGGGGCGCCGACAAGTTCGGACCGACCCGGTGGACGCCCGGCGCGCGCGGCGCGCCGCTGATCGACGGATCGCTCGCGCGGTTCGACTGCGCGATGCACGCCCGCGTCGAGGCGGGCGACCACGACATTCTCATGGGGCGGGTCCTCGGCTACTCGGTGCACGAGGGCGCGGCGCTCCTCTACCACAAGGGGATGTTCAAGACCCTCGCCTGAGCGCGCGCGCCGCCGGCCCGTCGGGCGCGGGGCGGGCGGGCGGGGCACCCGATGGGCCGGCGGCCTCAGCCGCTGAGGATCCCGCCGAGGAGCATCAGCCCGAGCCCGAGAAAGGCGAGCGCCACCGCGCCCGTGTTGAGCGCCTGCAGCCGCGCGAGCCGCCGCGTCAGCTCCTCGGGCGGCAGGGCGGCGCCGCGGAGCGCCAGCGCCCGGCGCACCAGAAGCCCGAGGAGCCCGAGGCCCGCCAGCGCGACCGCGCCCCCGATCCAGAGCAGCGCGCTCACCCGTGCACGCGCAGCAGCCGCAGCGCGACCTCGGCCGTCTCGGCGTCGATCCCGCGCCCGATCTCGCAGAAGCCCTGCGCGCGGTAGAAGCCGACCGCCCGCTCGTTGCGCCGGAACACCGTGACGGCCAGCCGTCCCCGGTCCTGCGAGGCGGCCGCCAGCAGCGCCCGACCGACGCCCTGCCCCCACCGGTCGGGGCGCACGAAGAGCCCCGTCAGGTCGTCGCCCTCGAGCGCCGCGAACCCGACGGCCCGCCCCGCGGCCTCGGCGACGAGCGTCTCGGCGCGCGGCAGGAACCGGGTCTCGACCTCGCGCCGGCGCGCGCCCCGCCCCTCGCCCGGCACGAAGGGATGCGCGACCCGCGCGGCGTCGGCCCAGATCGCGACGAGGACCGGCAGGTCCGCCGCAGCGCCGGCGCGGATCGCGAGCGTTTCGGTCATGGCGCCCGGTCGCGGGGGCCGCAGCCGCCGCCGCCCGGCGTCTCGAGGAGCCAGACATCGCCCGCGGCCACCTCGCGCTTGTCGGCCGAGCCGAGCTCCTCCTCGCCGCCGCCCGCCCGCAGGATCCGCGCCCGCCCGCAGGCGCCGGGGTCGCCGCCGTCGAGCCCGGGCGGGGCGACGCGCCGGTGGCCCGCGAGGATCGCGACCGTCATCGGCTCGAGGAAACGGATCCGCCGCACCGCGCCGTCGCCGCCCGGAAAGCGCCCGGCCCCGCCCGACCCGCGGCGCACCGAGAACTCCTCGAGCACCACGGGGTAGCGGAGCTCCAGCACCTCCGGGTCGGTCAGCCGGGAGTTGGTCATGTGGCTGTGCACCGCCGAGCAGCCGGGATGGCCCGAGCCGTCGTTGAGATAGCCGGCGCCGGTGCCGCCGCAGATCGTCTCGTAGTACTGGTAGCGGTCGTTGCCCCAGGTGGTGTTGTTCATCGTCGACTGCGCCGCCGCCTGGATGCCCATCGCGAGGAACAGCGCCGAGGTGACCGCCTGGCTCGTCTCGGTGTTGCCGGCGATCACCGCGGCCGGGTAGCGCGGCGAGAGCATCGTGCCCTCGGGCAGGATCACCTCGAGCGGGCGCATCACGCCCTCGTTCATCGGGATCTGGTCGTCGACGAGGCAGCGGAAGACGTAGAGCACCGCGGCGCGCGTCACCGGCTCGGGCGCGTTGTAGTTGGTGCGGAGCTGGGGGGTGGTGCCGGTGAAGTCGATCCGCGCCGAGCGCGCGGTGTGGTCGACCCGGATCGAGACGCGGATCTCGCGCGGCTCGCCGTCGAAGCCCGGGTCCATCTCGTAGGTGATGTCGGCGTCCTTGAGCGCGAGGATGCGCCGGCGCACGAGCTCCTCCGCGTTGTCCTGGATGTGGCCCATATAGGCCTCGACCACCTCGAGACCGAACTCGCCCACCATCTTCCGGAGCTCCGTCGCGCCCTTCTCGCAGGCGGCGAGCTGGGCCTTGAGGTCGGCGATGTTGATGTCGGGCGCCCGCGCCGGGTAGCGCGCGCCGGTCAGGAGCTCGCGCATCTCGGCCTCGCGGAGCCGGCCGCGGTCGACGAGCTTGAAGTTGTCGAGCAGCACGCCCTCCTCCTCGACCACGCGGCTGTCGGGGGGCGCCGAGCCCGGCGTCAGCCCGCCGATATCGGTGTGGTGGCCGCGCGCCGAGGTGTAGAAGAGGATGCGCTCGCGGGCCTCGTCCCACACCGGCGCGACCACGGTGACGTCCGGCAGGTGCGTGCCGCCGTTGTAGGGCGCGTTGAGCACGAAGACGTCGCCCGGGCGCATCTCGGGGTTCTGCGCGATGATCGCCTTCACCGAGGCCGACATCGAGCCGAGATGCACCGGCATGTGCGGGGCGTTGGCCACCAGATCGCCCGCCCGGTCGAAGACGGCGCAGGAGAAGTCGAGCCGCTCCTTGATCGTGACCGAGCGGGCGGTGTTCTCGAGCACCGCGCCCATCTGCTCGGCGATCGACATGGTGAGGTTGTTGAAGACCTCGAGCATCACGGGGTCCGCCTCGGTGCCGACCTGCGCGCGCGGCCGCGCCTCGACGCGGCGGAGCACCACGTGGTCGTGCCGGGTGATCTCGGCCCGCCAGCCGGGCTCGACGACGATGGCGGTGTGCGGCTCGACGATGACGGCAGGGCCCGGCAGCCGGTCGCCGGGGCGCATGGCCTCGCGGCGGACGAAGCGGGCCGGGGCCCACGTCCCGTCGCAGAGGATCGGGGCCTCGAGCGCGGTCTCGATCTCCGCCTCGTCGCGCTCGGCGGTCGCGAACTCCGGCTCCTCGAGATCGGCGGCGCGACCGATCGCCTCGACCGAGACCGCCTCGATCACCAGATCGAGCGCCGAGGCGTCGAAGCCGAACCGCGCCCGATGGGCGGCGTCGAAGCGCTCGCGGACCTCGCCGAGCGCGCCGTCGGCGATCGGCAGCGTGGTGTCGGTGCCCTCGACCTTGAGGAGGAGCGTGCGCTCGACGGCGACCTCGGCCTCGGGCACGCCCTGCTCGGCGACCTCGGCGCCCGCCTCCGCGCCCAGCCGGTCGAGCAGGCCGCCGGCCTCGGCGAGGTTCGCCGCGTCGAGCCGCGCCTCGACCGCCTGCTGCCGGCTCGCGCGGATGTCGGCGAGGCCCATGCCGTAGGCCGAGAGGAGCGAGGCCATCGGGTGGACGAGGCAGGTCTCCATGCCGAGCGTGTCGGCGATGCGGCAGGCGAACTGCGCCCCCGCGCCCCCGAAGACGGCGAGGCAGTAGCGGGTGACGTCGTGGCCCTGCTGCACGCTGATCTTCTTGATGGCGTTGGCCATGTTCTCGGTTGCGATGCGCAGGAACCCCTCGGCGAGCTCCTCGACCGCTCGCGCGGTCTCCTCGCCGAGGCGCGCGACGGCGCGTCGCGCCGCCTCGGTGTCGCGCGGGCTGTCGCCCGCCGGGCCGAAGATCGCCGGGAAGAACTCGGGGCGCAGCCGGCCCGCCACGACGTTGGCATCGGTCACGGCGAGCGGCCCGTCGCGGCCGTAGGAGGCGGGCCCCGGATTGGCGCCGGCGCTCTCCGGCCCGACGCGGAGCTTGGTGCCGTCCCAGAGCAGCAGCGATCCGCCGCCGGCGGCCACCGTGTGGATGTCCATCATCGGCGCGGTGATGCGCACGCCGCCCACCTGGGCGTTGAGCACCCGCTCGTAGGCGCCGGCATAGTGGCAGACATCCGTCGAGGTGCCGCCCA
>CAZWDE010000194.1:0-6543 GCA_964632555.1 uncultured Limibaculum sp. | reverse complement strand
TACACCCTCGGCGGCGCCGACAAGCTGCGCCGCGCCATGGGCAAGAAGATCCAGGAGGCGATGGACGCCGAGAAGCCCGTGTTTCTCGAGGGCGCGGCGCGGAACGGTGTCAGTCCCGAGAAGGCGCAGGAGGTGTGGGACCTCCTCGACAAGTTCGCGAACTACGGCTTCAACAAGTCCCACGCCGCGGCCTACGGTCTCGTCAGCTACCAGACCGCGTGGCTCAAGGCGAACCACCCGGTCGAGTTCATGGCCGCGACGATGAACCTCGACATCCACCTGACCGACAAGCTCAACGGCTATGTTCAGGAGTGCCGCCGGATGGGGATCGAGGTGGCCCCGCCCTGCGTGCAGCGGAGCCGCGCGAAGTTCACCGTGGAGGTGGCGGAGGGCGACGGGCGCATCCTCTACGCGCTCGGCGCGCTCAAGGGCGTCGGTCTCGAGGCGATGCGGCTGATCGTCGAGGCGCGCGAGGCGGGCGGACCCTTCGCCGATCTGGCCGATCTCGCCCGGCGGGCGGACCTGAAGGCGGTCGGCAAGCGGGCGCTCGAGATGCTCGCCCGCGCCGGCGCCTTCGACGCGCTCGAGCCCAACCGCGCGCGCGTCTTCGCCGCGCTCGACCGGCTCGTCGAGTTCTCCGCCGCCGCGCAGGAGGACCGGAGCTCGGCGCAGGCGGGGCTCTTCGGCGAGGCCGAGGCGCTGCCCCCGCCGCGCCTGCCCGCGGTCGAGGACTGGACGCCGATGGTCCGCCTCGGCGAGGAGCTCGCCGCCGTCGGGTTCTACCTCTCCGGCCACCCGCTCGACGACTACGAGGCGGCGCTGGCGCGCAAGGGCGTGCTGCCGCATGCGCGCTTCCTCGCCGAGCGGGCGCGCACGGGCGGGCGCGGGCGCATCGCCGGCACGCTCTCCGAGATCCAGAACCGCAAGTCGGCCTCGGGCCGGCGCTTCGCCTATCTGAAGTTCTCCGACCGCTCCGGCGGCTACGAGGTGATGGCCTTCGCCGATCTGCTCGCGGCGCACGAGGCGCTGATCGTGCCCGGCGCCAATCTGGTGCTGACCGTCGAGGCCGACACCGAGAGCGACGCGCCGCGGCTGACGCTCCGCGAGGTGCGCGCGGTCGACGACGTGGTGGCCGACGCCGCGCCCGAGGGGCTGCGGCTCTATGTCGAGGACGCGGCGGCGCTGCCCTCGATCCGCGCGCGGCTCGAGACCGGCGCGAGCCTCAGCCGGGGCGGCGCGCGCGGCCGCATCCACCTGCTGCTCGCGCTCCGCGACCGGGCCGAGGAGGTCGAGCTCGTGCTGCCCGGCCGCCACCCGGTCACGCCCGCCATGCGCGGCGCGCTCCGCGCCGCCCCCGGCGTCGCCCATGTCGAGGAGTTCTGAGTTTCAACCTCCCCGCGTTCGCGGAACCGGAACGCTCTCGTGACGGCGCGACGATTGGTCCGTGAGCGGCGCGCGCCCATTTCGGCTGCGTCGGACGGGCACCGGACGAAAACAGACAAGAGGGTCCAGGACCTCCGGCTCGACAGGAGACAGCCACGCGCCAGCCGGCGCAGAGACCAAGGAGTGAGACCCATGAAGACCGTGATCCTCAGCACCGCCGCCGCCGTCGTCGCCCTCACCGCCACCGTCGCCTCGGCCGAGAACGCGGTCAGCCAGGCGCGCGCCCGCCTCGACGCCGAGTTCGCCAAGATCGAGAAGGCCGACCAGGGCCGCACCAGCCGCGGCGAGCGGCAGGTCACCTCGGGCGCCGGCTTCGGCCTTTTCGACAGCATCTTCGGCAACGTCGAGTTCGGCGTCGCGGACAGCGGGCGCCTCGACGCCGGCAGCTTCGCGGGCGTCGCCAACCGCCCCGAGGTTCGCGCCGGCCGCTGAGCCCGCCCGGCCCCCGCGCGATATCGCCCCGCCCCCGCGAAACCGCGCGGGCGGGGCTTGCCCGTCCGCGACCGATCGCTAGCCTGAAGGTCTCGCAGGACGGAGACCCTTCGATGATCGGACGCCTCAACCACGTCGCCATCGCCGTGCCCGACCTCGCCGCGGCGACCGCGCTCTACCGCGACACCCTCGGCGCGCGGGTGTCGGAGCCGCAGGCCGAGCCCGAGCACGGCGTCACGGTGGTGTTCGTCGAGCTGCCCAACACCAAGGTCGAACTGCTCGAGCCGCTCGGCGCGGCGAGCCCGATCGCCGGGTTCCTCGAGAAATCGCCCGCCGGCGGGATCCACCACATCTGCTACGAGGTCGACGACATCCGCGCCGCGCGCGACCGGCTGAAGGCCGGCGGCGCCCGCGTGCTCGGCGACGGCGAGCCGAAGATCGGCGCCCACGGCAAGCCGGTGCTGTTCCTGCACCCCAAGGACTTCGCGGGCACGCTGGTCGAGCTGGAGGAGGTCTGAGATGTCGATCACGTCGGGACTCGTCTTCTACATGGTGTGCTGGGCCATCACCTTCCTGATCATCAACCCGCTCTGGCAGACCAGCCAGGCCGAGAGCGGCCGCGTCGAGCCCGGCACCCCGCCGAGCGCTCCCGTGGACGCGATGATCCGCCGCAAGGCCCTGTGGACAACCCTGTGGGCGAGCCTTGTCTTCGTGGTGCTCGTGGTGGTGATCGAGTTCCGCATCCTCACCCTCGAGGACCTGAGCTGGATCACGCCGCCCTCGCTCCGCTGAGCCGCCGCCACGCCCCGCCGGCCGCGCGCCGCGGCGCGGGCGGGCAGATGTTGGGCAGCGCCCGCGCGGCCCCGCCACCTCTTGCATTTCGGGAATCGGCTGGGTCGGCGGAGGCCGGTTGCCGCCGCGCGGTGGCCGGAGGCGGCCCGTGGAGGGCCGGGCCCGCGGCCGGCTATCCGCAGAGGCTGGGGATAACTCGGGGACGGATCAGGCGCGCCCCAGCGCGCGGGCGGTGAGCGTCGAGAGGCGCGTGCGCTGCCCTCCGCCCGCGTCGAAGTTGGCCGGCGCGAGCCACGCCGCATAGGCGTCGCGGAGCGCGGGCCATTCGCCGTCGATCGCCGCGTACCACGCGGTGTCGCGGTTGCGCCCCTTGACCACCGTCGCCTGCCGGAACACCCCCTCGAAGGTGAGGCCGAGCCGCTCGGCGGCGCGTCGCGACGGGCCGTTGCGCGCGTCGCATTTCCATTCCACGCGGCGATAGCCCGCCTCGAAGGCCCAGCCGACCATCATCGTCAGCGCCTCGGTCGCGGCGCGGCTGCGCCGGAGCCGGGCGGCGAAGCAGAGATGGCCGATCTCGATCGATCCGGCGGCGGGCGCGATCCGCAGAAAGCTGCCGACCCCCGCGGGGCCGTCCGCGTCGCAGACCGCCAGGAAAAGCGGATCGGGCCCGAGCGTCATCCGCCCGATCCAGTCGGCATAGGCGTCCTCGGAGGCAAAGGGCCCGTAGGCCATCCACTCCCAGATCGCCGGGTCGTCGGCCGCGAAGGCGGCGTGCAGCGGGGCGGCGTGGTCCACCGTGAGCGGCGCGAGCCGCACGTGCCGCCCCGCGAGGCTCCGGCGCACCGGCACGGGCGGCGGCGACCAGCCCGCGAGCGCCGCCTCCGGATCGCCGGGCGGCGACCCGGGCCGCGTCACTCCGAGGCGGGCGCGGGCGCGGCGCGCTGGCGCCGGCCGTTGACCCAGTATCCCTCGAAGGTCTTGCCCGAGGCGTAGGTCATCACGCCGAAGCCGTGCTGGCGGCCGTTCTGGAACTTGCCCTCGTAGACGTCGCCGTTCGGGTAGGTCGCGGTGCCCTCGCCGTGGATCTCGCCGTTCTGCCAGCCGCCCTCGTAGACGAACCCGTCGGCGAGGATCAGCTTGCCGTAGCCCGAGCGCTGCCCGAGATCGAACCCGCCCTCGTAGATCGCGCCGTCCGGATAGGTGATCTTGCCCGACCCGTGCTGGGTGCCGTTCTGCCACTCGCCGATATAGGCGTGGCCGTCGGCATAGCGCATCTCGCCCTCGCCGTGGTGGCGCGCCTGCTGGAACCCGCCGGTGTAGACCGAGCCGTTGGCGTAGCGGGCGGTGCCCTGACCCCAGATCACGCCCTTCTGCCACTCGCCCTCGTAGGAGCCGCCGTCGGCATAGGTGATCTTGCCCTGGCCGTCGGGGGTGCCGTCGACGAAGCTGCCGACATAGGTCGAGCCGTTGGGATAGGAGGCCGTGCCCTCGCCCTCGATCCGGCCCTCGATCCAGTCGCCCTCGTAGACATAGCCGTCGGTCCCGATGAACTTGCCGTTGCCGTGGCGCCGGCCGTCCGCGAACTCGCCCTCGTAGCGGTCGCCGTTGGCGTAGATCGCGACGCCCACGCCCTCCCGCTTGCCGTCGCGGAAGCCGCCGGTGTAGCGATCGCCGTTGGCGTAGACCGCCTCGCCCTGGCCGGTGATCTGCCCGGCGCGCCAGTTGCCGGAATACTTGAAGCCGTCGGGCAGGGTGATCGTGCCCTGGCCCTCGCGCAGGCCCTCGACGAAGCTGCCCTCGTAGACCGCGCCGTCGGGATAGGTCACCTTGCCGACGCCGTGCTGCGCGCCGTCCTTCCAGCTGCCCTCGTAGCGATAGCCGTTCTCGCGCGTCATGACGCCCTGGCCGTGATGCGCCGAGTTCCGGAACTCGCCGACATAGCGCATTCCGCCGGGATAGGTGGCCTCGCCGCGCCCGTTGATCACGCCCTCCGACCACTCGCCGGTGTAGGAGCCGCCGTCGGCATAGGTGATCGTGCCGGTGCCGTGCGGCACGCCGTCGGCGAACTCGCCCTCGTAGACCGAGCCGTTGGGAAAGCGCGCGACGCCGTTCCCCTCGATCACGCCGTTGACCCATTCGCCGGAGTACTCGTAGCCGTCGGGCGCGGTGTAGCTGCCTTGGCCGTGCTGCTTCCCGTCCTTGAACTCGCCCTGGTAGACGGCGCCCGAGTCGTAGGTCTTGGTGGCGATCACCCGCTCGTCCTGAGCCACGGCAACCGTCGCGACGCCCAGACCCGCCAGCAGTCCCACAACCGTGCTTCGCATAGCCCTCCGGCCCTCCTCGTTCCCCGCGGCAGGACCTCCGACCCCCATCGAAGCCCCACGCTCTGCGCGACATTTTAGGCACAACGCGGCGCCAAGACAATTGCGGAAGACCGCCGAGGCGAACGGGGCGACGCGCGACCGTGCGCCCGCCACCGGCCGGCTTGCCGCCCGGCGGTGCCGGCCGTATCTCGCCTCCAAGGCGTGGGCGCGCGGAGGTGACCGGCCATGGACGATTCCGATCGGCTGCGCGTGAGCCTCGCGCAGCTCAACCCGGTGGCGGGCGACATCGCCGGCAATCTCGAGCGGGCCCGCGAGGCGCTGACGGCCGGCCGCGCCGCCGGCGCCGATCTCGTCCTGCTGCCGGAGATGTTCCTGTCGGGCTACCAGGTGCTCGACCTCTCGGTGCGCCCCGCCTTTCTCCGCGACTGCGCCGCGGCGCTCGAGACGCTGGCGGGGGAGATCGGCGAGGGCGACCCCGCCCTCGGCATCGGCGCGCCGATGGCCGCCGGGCGGGCCGGCGAGGGCGAGCAGCTCGGCGGCGGCGTCTACAACGCCTACCACCTTCTCGAGGCCGGCCGCGTGCGCGCGCGGTTCGCCAAGCACCACCGGCCGAACTACGGCGTCTTCGACGAGAAGCGGCTCTATCTCGAGGGGCCGGCGCCCGGGCCCGTGGCGATCCGGGGCTGCCGCGTCGGCTTCCCGATCTGCGAGGACGCGTGGTTCCCCGACGTCGCCGAGACGCTGGAGGAGGCGGGCGCCGAGATCCTGATGGTGCCGAACGGCTCGCCCTACGACCGCCAGAAGATGGACGCGCGGCTCAACCACATGGTGGCGCGCACGGTCGAGACCGGGCTCAGCCTCGTCTACCTCAACCTCGTCGGCGGGCAGGACGACCAGGTGTTCGACGGCGCCTCGTTCGGGCTCAACGGGGCGGGGCGGCTCGCCTTCCGCATGCCCGCCTTCGAGGAGGCGATCGAGACCGTGGAGATCCGCCGCACCAACGACGGATGGCGCATCGCCGAGGGCGCGGTGGCGCCGCTGCCCGAGGCGGGCGAGGCCGATTACCGCGCGATGGTGCTGGCGACGCGGGACTACGTGACCAAATCCGGCTTCGCGCGGGTGCTGCTCGGGCTCTCCGGCGGGATCGACAGCGCGCTGGTCGCCGCGATCGCCGTCGACGCGCTGGGGCCGGAGGCGGTGCGCTGCGTGATGCTGCCCTCGCGCTACACGAGCGCCGAGAGCCTCGAGGACGCGTCCGCCGTCGCCCGTGCGCTCGGCGTGCGGCTCGACGAGCTCTCGATCGCGGGCGCGGTCGCCGCCTGCGAGCAGGGGCTCGCGCCGCATTTCGCGGGCCGCGCGCCGGATGTCACCGAGGAGAACCTGCAGAGCCGCCTGCGCGGCACCTATCTGATGGCGCTCTCGAACAAGTTCGGCGAGCTCCTGCTCACCACCGGGAACAAGTCCGAGGTGGCCGTCGGCTACGCCACGCTCTACGGCGACATGAACGGCGCCTACAACCCGATCAAGGACCTCTACAAGACCCGCGTCTTCG
>CAZWDE010000193.1:0-6546 GCA_964632555.1 uncultured Limibaculum sp. | reverse complement strand
TGAAGGCGGTCTCGTGGCGCGACTGGTTGGCCTGCGCCATCAGCGGCAGGCCGAGACGGTCGAGCGCGCGGCCCTCCATGGCGAGGCAGATGAGGCCGCGCCCCTCCTTCGCCATGAAGTTGATCGCCTCGGGCGTCGCCATCTGCGCGGGGATGACGAGGTCGCCCTCGTTCTCCCGGTCCTCGTGGTCGACGAGGATCACCATGCGCCCGTTGCGCGCCTCGTCGATGATCTCGGCGACGCTGGAGATGGCGTCGCTGTAGTCGCTGCGGTCGCTCATGGGGCTCCTCTGCGCTTGCGGCCGGAGATAACCCGGCCCCCGTGGCAATGCCAGAGGGTGCGGCGGCGCGCGCCCGATCAGGCCGCCGCGAGCCAGTCGCGCGCGGTCGCGAGATCGGCGAGGAACGCCTCCCAGGCCGGGCGCTTGGCCGCCTCCTCGGTGATCCGGAGAAGCGCGGACGGGTGGATCGTGACGAGCCCGCGTTCCGGGCGCTCGGCGATCGGGCGGACGACGCCGCGCACGGCCGAGATCGTCACCGGTTTGCCGAGCACGCCGCGCGCCGCCGTGGCCCCGAGCATGACGATCAGCCGCGGGCGGACGATCTCGCGCTCGGCCGCGAGCCACCAGCGGCAGTGGTCGATCTCCGAGACGCCGGGCTTCTGGTGGATGCGCCGCTTGCCGCGCATCTCGTGCTTGAAATGCTTGACCGCGTTGGTGACGTAGGCCCCGCCGCGCTCGATCCCGACCCGCTCGAGGGCGGTGTCGAGGAGCTGACCGGCGGGGCCGACGAAGGGGCGGCCGGCCAGATCCTCGCGGTCGCCCGGCTGCTCGCCCACCAGCATGAGATCGGCGTCGGACGGCCCCTCGCCGACCACCACCTGCGTCGCGTCCGCGTAGAGCGGGCAGCGCCGGCAGGCCGCCGCGGCCTCGGCCAGCGCGCCGAGGGTCGTGGGCCGCGCCGCGCCGTCGGGATCCTCGGGACGGGGCAAGAGTTCGGACATCGGGCTCCCTCCTTGGCTCAGCAAGCTAGGGCCGGGCGCCGGCGACGGTAGCGCCCCGGCCTGTTCGGCGCCGTGGCGGGCTCGGCCATGGGCAGGCGCGGACAGCGCCCGCCGCTCCGGAGCGTCCGCACGGCGCGTGCCACGGGCCCGTCGCCGAGCCGCGAGGCGCGGTCGAGGGCGCCGAGCGCCGCCCGCCCGGCGAAGCTGGAGCGCCGTGCGCGGAGCGCGGGCTCCGCGAGAGGATCGGTCGTCGATCGCTGTCCCAGCTGACCACGGCCGCGTGCGGGCCGATGGGCGCCGGGCGCCGCCCGACAACCCAACGGACATTCCGCTCCGGTCGCGATGCCGGGGAAACCGGCCGCGCCGCGCGGGCCACCTGCGGGGTCGCTCAGCCCGCGGCGCTCAGCCGGGCGACGTAGCGGGCGAGCACGTCGATCTCGAGATTGAGCCGCGTGCCGGTGCGCGCTTCGGCGAGCGCGGTCACCGCCCAGGTGTGGGGGATGATGTTGACGCCGAAGCGCGTGCCCTCGGGCCCGTCCTCCACCTCGTTCACCGTCAGCGAGATGCCGTCGAGGGCAACCGAGCCCTTTGGCGCGACATAGCGCGCCAGCGCCTCGGGGACCGCGACGGTCAGCCGGTGCGAGGCGCCCTCGGGCCGGATCCCGACGATCTCGGCCACGCCGTCGACATGGCCGGTGACGATGTGCCCGCCGAGCTCGTCGCCGACGCGCAGCGAGGGCTCGAGATTGACCGGGCTGCCCTCGCGCCAGCCGCCGAGCGTGGTGCGCGCGCAGGTCTCGGCCGACGCCTCGACCGCGAACCACGTCCCGCCCTCGGCCGGCCCGTGCTCGACGACGGTGAGACAGATGCCGCTGCAGGCGATCGACGCGCCGGTCGCGATCTCGGCGGCGGGGCGGGCGCAGGCGATCTCGATCCGGCGGTCGCCCGCCTCGACGACGCGGCGCACCCGGCCGACCTCGCGCACCAGTCCCGTGAACACCCCGTGCCTCCCTCGTCGCCTGAGCGGGAGGTAGCCCGGCCCGGGGCCGCGAGCAACCGGCGCCTCACGGCCCCGCGCGGCGCCAGAGCGAGAGCGTGTCGGGCCCGACAGCGCGCAGCCCCGTCCGCTCGAAGCGGGGCGCGGCGCCGAGCCGCTCGAGGCCCATCGGCCCGACCGCCGGCACGCCGTCGCCGCCGAGCGCCGCACCCGCCTGGAAGAGCGCGATCTCGTCGACGAGCCCCGCCGCGAGGAGCCCCGCCGCGAGCCGCCCGCCGCCCTCGGCGAGGAGCCGCGTGATCCCCTCGGCGGCGAGGCGGGAGAGCGCGGCGGCAAGGTCGATCCCGCCCGCGGCCGCGGGCACCGCGAGGAGGCGCGCGCCCGCCGCCTCGAGCGCGGCGGCGCGGCCCGTCGCGGCCCCCGGAGCGTGGATGAGCCAGAGCGGCACGCGGCGGGCGGTGGCCGCGAGGCGCGCCTCCGGGGACAGGGCGAGCGCGGGGTCGACCACCACGCGGAGCGGGCTCCGGGCCGCGAGGCCGAGGCCGCGCACGTCGAGCAGGGGGTCGTCGGCGATCGCGGTCGCCGCGCCCACCATCACCGCGTCAGCCTCGGCCCGCATCAGGTGCACGAGCGCGCGGGAGGCCTCGCCGGTGATCCAGCGGCTCTCCCCCCCGCGCGTGGCGATGCGCCCGTCGAGCGTGGTCGCGAGCTTGAGCGTGAGCCAGGGGCGCCCGCGCTCGTGGCGCGACAGGAAGCCGGCGTTGAGCGCCCGCGCCTCGGCCGCCATCAGCCCGGTCTCGACCGCGACGCCCGCCGCCTCGAGCCGCTCGAAGCCGCGCCCCGACACCCGCGGATCCGGATCGACGATGGGGCAGACGACGCGGGCCACCCGCGCGTCGATCAGCGCGTCGCAGCAGGGCGGGGTCAGCCCGTGATGGGCGCAGGGCTCGAGCGTGACATAGGCCGTGGCGCCCTCGAGCGCCGCGCGCCCCCAGAGCCGGATCGCCTGCGCGAGCGCCACCGCCTCGGCGTGGGGCCGCCCGCCATCCGTCGTGACGCCGCGCCCGAGCACCCGGCCCTCGCGCACGAGGATCGCGCCGACCGAGGGGTTGGGCGCCACGCGCCCGAGGCCGCGGCGCGCCAGCGCCAGCGCCGCGCGCATCCAGCGGCGATCCTCGGCGCCCGACACCCTCGGCCGCCGTCAGCTCTCGGTCTTCTCGCGCGCCCCGGGCCTGAGCTCGGAGACGAATTCCTCGAAGTCGGAGACCTCCTGGAAGTTCCGGTAGACGCTGGCGAAGCGCACATAGGCCACGGTGTCGACGCGGGCGAGGCTCTCCATCACGATCTCGCCGATGGTGTCGGAGGGGATGTCGGTGTCGCCGAGGCTCTCGAGCCGGCGCACGATGCCGCTGATCATCTGCTCGATCCGCTCGGGCTCGACCGGGCGCTTGCGGAGCGCGATGCGGATCGAGCGGGCGAGCTTGTCGCGGTCGAACTCCTCGCGCCGGCCGTTCTTCTTGACCACCACGAGGTCGCGGAGCTGCACCCGCTCGTAGGTGGTGAACCGCCCGCCGCAGGCCGGGCAGAGCCGCCGCCGCCGGATCGAGACGTGGTCCTCGGCGGGGCGGGAATCCTTCACCTGGGTGTCGGTGTTTCCGCAGAACGGGCAACGCATCGGGATCTCCTGTCCCACTCTCCGCCAAGACTATAGGCGTCCCGCGACGCCTTGTGTAGGGCGCGGGACCCGCCCCCACATATCGGACACGCCGGATGACGATAGCGTGCGGCAATGGAGAACGCCCTTGGGGAAGGCGGCCGGGCGGGCCTAGGTTCCTCGCGCGTCGGGGCCGATCCCGGCGCGCGAATCCGAAAGGAGACATCCCGATGTTCACGAGCTTCCGCGCCGCGGTTGTCGGCGCCGCCCTCGCCGTCGCGCTTCCCGCCCTCGCCGTCGCGGGCGAGGGCTCGGGCACCTTCACGGGCCAGAGCAACCACGTCACCACCGGCGGCGTCAGCGTCGTCCAGACCGACGGCGGCTGGGAGATCCGGCTCGCCGAGGACTTCGAGTTCGACGGCGCGCCCGACCCGCGCATCGCCTTCGGCAATGACGGCACCTTCGCCGAGGGCACCGACTTCGAGGCGCTCCAGAGCAACACCGGCGCTCAGACCTACAGCGTGCCGGCCGAGATCGACCCCGCGAACTTCGACACGGTGGTGCTGTGGTGCCGCCAGTTCTCGGTGCCGCTCGGCTACGCGCCCATCGAGTGAGCCGGGTCGCCCGCCACGGCTAGTGCGGCGGCAGGCCGAAGCGGCCGCGCAGCTCCGGTCGCCCGAAGGGCGGCAGCGTGAAGACGAGGCCCTCGCCGACCGCGAGGGTCTCCCCGAGCAGCGCCTCGACCGTGGCCTGGTGCGCGATCAGCAGCGCCGTCTCGCCCGGCGGCAGCCCGTCGAGGAGCGTCAGCAGCGCGTCCATCCGGTCGGCCGCGTCCTCGCCCTTCTCGATCGGGTCGAGCAGGTCGAGCTCGTTCGACGGCCCGATCTCCAACAGCCGGCCGGCCTCGATCTGGCGGCACACATTGCTCGTGTAGATCAGGTCGATGTGGATGCTCGAGCGCTGGAAGGCGCGGCCGAAGGCGCGCGCGATGTTGCGCCCGCGGCGGTCGAGCGCGTCGACGCCCGCGCAGTCGGCGCGCCCGCGCTCGGGCAGGTCGCCGCCCTCGGGCACGGCCGAGACGCGGATGATCGCGTGGGTGTGGCGGTCCTCGATCAGGTGCAGGGTGCGGTAGTCGTATGCGGTGCCGGGCCCCGCCACGAGAGCCGAGAGACTTGCCGCGATGATCAGAGCCCGCCCCGCCATGCCGGGCAATCTGACCGGGCGGGCGGGCAGGTCAAGCGCGAAGGCGCGGACGCCGGGGCCTAGCGGATCGCCAGCCCGAGCGCCTGGCGCAGCATCCAGACCGTGCGGAGCGCGCGGAGGCGGAGCAGGGTGGCGACGCCGCGCAGCCGCTCGCCCGGGCCGTCGAGGTCCGGGTGCAGCAGGATCCGCGGCACATCGCGCACCGGCGAGCCGAGCACGAGCAGCGCCCGCAGCGCCCAGGCCGGCCGAGCGAGCGGCCGCTGCGCGCGGTGGAGGAACATCTCGCCGGTCAGCCGAAGCCACTTCCGCCGCAGCGCCGGCCAGTCCGGCCGCGTCGGGTGGAGCGCGCGCAGCTCGGGCGCGAAGACGATCCGGTGGCCCTTCGCGCGGGCGCGCGCCGACCAGTCGACATCCTCGGAGACACCGGTGCCGAAGCCGCCCACCTCCTCGAAGACCGCCCGCCAGGTCAGCATGTTGCCGGAGCCGGTGAAGCCCTTCCGCTCGATGTAGCGGCGGAAGTCGAAGGCGAGCACGGTCTCGAGCGCCTCGGCGCCCGAGCGCGGCGGCGGGGTCTCGTCGAAGACGCCGACCGAGCCGCCGACGACCGCGCGGCCCTCGAGCGCGCGGCGGCCGGTCTCGATCCAGCCGGGGCAGGGCACGCAGTCGCTGTCGAGGAAGAAGAGGCGCGGCGCGGTCGTCTCGGCCGCCCCCCGGTTGCGCGCGGGCCCGGCGCCGCGCGCGGTCTCGGTGACGAGGCGCACCGGCGGGAAGTCGCGCGCCACCCAGCCGAGATCGCCCTCCGAGCCGTTGTCGGCGACCACGATCTCGACGTCCCGGGCCGGCGGCTCGGCGAGCAGCGCCGCGAGACAGCGCCGGAGCCGCGCGGGGTCGTTGTAGTGCGGGATCACCACCGCGATCGCGGGGGTCTCGCTCGCGAGGGGTGTCTCGGTCATGCCGCCGGCCGCTGGGCGCCCGCCATGCACGGGCGCGGGCGGGGGCAGGCTGTCCGAGAGCGGGCCGCGGGGCAAGCGCCGAGGCGCCGCCCCGCGCGCGGATCAGGCGGCGAGCGTGTCGTAGATCGGGAAGCGCCCGCAGAGCGCCGAGACCTTGTCGCGCACCGCGGCCTCGACCGCGCCGTTGCCGTCCTCGCCGTTGGCCGCGAGCCCGTCGACCACCTCGACGATGAGGCGCGCGATCTCGCGGAACTCCTCCTCGCCGAAGCCGCGGGTGGTGCCGGCGGGCGAGCCGAGGCGCAGCCCCGAGGTCACCATCGGCGGCTCGGGATCGAACGGGATGCCGTTCTTGTTGCAGGTGATGTGGGCGCGGAAGAGCGACTGCTCGGCGGCGTTGCCCTTCACGCCCTTCGGCCGCAGGTCGACGAGGCAGAGATGCGTGTCGGTGCCGCCCGTGATGATGTCGAGCCCGCCCTTGATCAGCTCGTCGGCGAGCGCCTGCGCGTTCGTCACGACCTGGGCGATGTAGGCGCGGTATTCCGGGCGCAGCGCCTCGCCGAACGCGACCGCCTTGGCCGCGATCACGTGCATCAGCGGCCCGCCCTGGAGGCCCGGGAAGACCGCCGAGTTGATCTTCTTCGCCAGCGCCTCGTCGTTCGTCAGGATGATGCCGCCGCGGGGCCCGCGCAGCGTCTTGTGCGTGGTCGAGGTCGCCACGTGGCACCAGTCGAGCGGGT
>CAZWDE010000192.1:0-6560 GCA_964632555.1 uncultured Limibaculum sp. | reverse complement strand
CGATCTCGCCGACGAGCGCGGCGTCGGCCCCGCCCTCCGGCGGCGGCGCGCGGATCAGCGCGTCGAGGCGGCGTTCGCGCCCGGCGAGGCGGTCGAGCTCGGCGCCGGCGGCGTCGCCGACGCGCTCGATCTCGGCGGCGATGCCGGCGCGGATCGCGGCGAGGTCGCGCTCGATGCCGGCGGCCGCGTCGGCCCCCGGCGCGGCCTCGCCGGCGGCGACGACGGCGGCTCCGGCCGTCCGCGGAACGGCCCGCGCCCGCAGCAGCCGCTC
This sequence comes from uncultured Limibaculum sp., assembly GCA_964632555.1. Lineage (GTDB taxonomy): Bacteria > Pseudomonadota > Alphaproteobacteria > Rhodobacterales > Rhodobacteraceae > Thermohalobaculum. Next base: position 6,289 of record CAZWDE010000192.1, on the reverse strand, counting down.
GAGACGGGCGACGAGCGAGAGATGGGCGGCGTGCACGGCCTGCGAGAGCGCCATGCGCTCGAGCCCGCGCCGCGCCTCGCCGAGGCCCACCGCCGACAGCGCCGCGGCGCCGAGCGCGAGCGCGAGACCGAGCCCGGCGAGGAGGCGCAGCAGCGCGGCGAGGCGGGGGCGGGTCGGCGTCAGGGCGGGCCTCGTGTCCGTTCGAGGGATCTTGGACCGCGCCACCGGGCCGACCGGCCGCCCGCCTGACGCGTGTCAGGCATCGACTGTGCCGGCAAGTCCGCCGCGCGTCTAGTGCCGGGCCTGCCGGCGCCGGATCGCGCCCGCCTCCTCGGAGACCCGGAGCGCGTCCGCCAGCGTGTGCACCCCGCGATCCTCGAGCGCCCCGATCATCGCGCGGAACACCTCGGCGGTCGCGAGCGCGTCGGCGAGCGCGGTGTGCCGGGCGCCGCCGTCGAACTCCGCGCCGAAGCGGACGGCGAGCGCGTCGAGGCGGTGGTCGGCCCCGTGACCGAAAAGATGCGCGGAGAGCAGAACGGTGTCGAGCACCGGCATGTCGAAGCTGCGCCCCACGAGCCCCTCCTTGAGCTGCAGGAACTTCATGTCGAAAGGGGCGTTGTGCGCGACCAGCACGTGATCGGCGCAGAAGTCGTGGAAGGCGGGCAGCACCTCGGCCGCGCCGCCCTGCCCGGCGACCATGGCGTCGGTGATGCCGTGCACGCGGGTCGAGGCGGCGGGAATGCGCCGGCCCGGATCGACGAGGCGGTCGAACACCTCGCCGCGGATCAGCCGCCCGTTCAGCACCCGCACCGCGCCGATCTGCACGATCTCGTCGCCCGCCGAGGGGAAGAGCCCGGTGGTCTCGGTGTCGAACACCACATAGGGCAGGTCGCGAAGCCGGGTCGCGCTCATGTCGGTCGGCACGTCGCGGGCGAGAAGGGCGAAGTCGTAGAACTCCGGGCGCGGCGGCAGGGCCGAGGCGGGCTGCGCCTCGTGGTCCTCGACGGCCGTGGGCAGGGGCAGGCGGAGCCGCGCGTGGCCGGGCCCGAGCCGCTCCGACCAGATCTCGGTGCGGTGGTGCAGCAGCACGTCGCGGCCGGTCAGCCCCGCGATGCTGGGGATCAGCGGCGCCGAGAGCCAGCCCTCGGCCAGCGCCTCCGGCACCGGCTCGCCCGCCCAGTCGAGATCGAGATAGACATGCGCACCGCCCGGCGCGGCGGTCATCCGGACCGCGTCCACGCCGCGTTCGGCGCCGAGCCGGCGGCAGAGCCGGGCGAGGAGCTCGACCACGGTGAAGCTGTCGCAGCTCAGCCAGGCGCTCGGCCCCTCGGCGGCGAGCGACGGCGCCGCCTCGCCGGCCAGCCGGTCCGCCACGCAGGCGGCGAGCGCCGCGGTCGAGACGTCGTTCATCGACCAGCCGCCGACGCGGAGCTCGGCGTAGCTCTCGCCGAGATCCTCGATCCGGCGCGAGAGGGTGCGGGCCTCCTGACCGATCACGCCGACGAAGCGCGCCCGGGTCTCGCCGTCCATCTCCGCGCCCGAGAGCAGTTCGGCGGCGGCGCGCAGATTGGCGGCGGGCCGGCGCAGGCCCTCGAGCATCTCCTTCAGCAGATGGTCGCGCGCGGCGTGGTCCGAGATCAGCAGCGTGGCGTCGCGGAACGTGGCGACGAAGCCCTCGATGCCCGCGCCGTCGGCGCCGAGGATGAGCGAGATCCGGCCCTGCAGCGTGCGCCGCCCGTCGCGCGTCGCGCAGACGACGGCGACGCTCAGATAGTCGCGGTGGGTCTTGTAGCGGCCGGAGCGGAAGCGGTTGCGCAGCCGCTCCAGCGCGTGGCGGATCGGCTGCTCGGTGATCAGCCGGAACAGCGGACGGCCGAGGCCGACCTCGCCGCCGAGGCCGAGCAGCCGCTGCGCCTCGGAATTGTAGAGCAGGATCTCGTGCTTCAGGTTGCAGATCAGCACGCACTCGCGAAGATCGCGCAGCACCGCCTCGAGCTGCGCCTTCTCGGCCAGCACGTCGCCGATCGCCGCCGAGACCGCCTGCCCCGCCTCGCCGCGGGCCCGGGCGAGCGCGCCGGCGAGCTTCTCGGCCGCCGGCCCGAGCGCGCCCAGATAGCGCGCGGGCGCGGTCTCGATCGCGCCCTTGCCGCCCGACTGCGCCTTGGCCTCGAGCTCGCCCGAGAGGAGCAGGATCGGCCGGGCGACGTTCTCGTCGAAGAGCTGCCAGACCCAGGCGGTCAGCAGCAGGAGCCCGAACCCGGCGCCCCCGAGCGCGAGCACGAGATGGGGCAGCGCCTCGGGCCCGATCCGGCTCGTCGCCACCCAGCCCGCGGCCGCGATCATCGCCGCGCCGCCGAGGCCGAGCAGCGCGAAGAAGAGGAACACCCGCAGGCGCAGGCTCAGCCGCTCAGTCTGCATGGGCGCGCGCCTCGCCGAGGAGCTCGCGCACCCGGCGCGACAGCTCCTCGAGCCCGAAGGGTTTCGAGAAGAACGCGTCGGCGCCGAGCGCGAGCGCCTTCTCGCCCTCGATCGCGCCGCCCTTGGCGGTGAGCACCACGATCTTGATGTCGGCGGTCTCGGGATCCGAGCGCAGCGTCTGGCACACGTCGTAGCCGTCGCGCTTCGGCATCATCACGTCGAGCAGGAGGAGATCGGGCTTCTTCTCCCGCACGCATTGCAGCGCGGCGTCGCCGTCCGAGGCGGTGCGCACCTCGTAGCCGTCGCGGCGCATCAGGTATTCGAGGGAGACCGCGATGTTGGGCTCGTCGTCGACCAAGAGGATCGAGCGGGTCGGTGCAGGCGTCATGAGGTCCTCCGTCATCCGTCGCCGGGCCGGTCGCAGGCCGCGGCCACGAGCGGATCGTCGGGCCCCGCCGCGATCCAGTCGAGCTTTGCGCCCGCCGCGCCGGCCTCGGGCAGGGCCGCCCGGCGGCCGGCGGCGCAGTCGAACACATGCGGCACCGCGCGGGTCGGCTCGAAGCGCGCCGCAAGGATCACGTCGGCCGTCACCCAGGCGGGGTCGGGCGCCGCCCGCCCGGGCGCGGGGTCGACGGCGGCGAAGCGCGCGACGCGCGGCCGCGCGAGCGTCCAGGGCTGGAACAGGCTCCGGTGCTCGTAGGCGACGGCGACGCGCGCGCCCTCGGGCAGTGCGGCGCGGGCCCGGTCGAACCACGTGTACTCGTTCCACAGCATGAAGGCCATCATCGCCGCCCCGCCGGCCAGCGGCGCGGCCCAGCGCGGCAGGCCGAGCAGCCGGCCGAGCAGCAGCACGATCCCGGCCGCGCCGAGCCCGAGGGCGACGGTGGCGAGCAGCACGAACAGCATCGCTCAGACCACCGTGTGCCGGCCCTGCGCGGCGGCGGACTGCATCGTCTTGACCACCACGAAGGCGTTTCTCAGATGGTTGCGCTCGAGCTCGGAGAGGCTCGACGGCGCCATGAAGTTGTCCGGCTTGCGGCCCTGGCGGATCTGCTCGGCCTGGTGCCGGAGGCGGGTCTCCGCGATCAGGTCGTAGGCGTCGATCAGGTCCTGCCCGCCGGACTCGCTGACGACGCCCGCATCGCGCGCCGCCACGAGGCGCGCGCGCGTGTTGACCGGCGCGAGCCCGCCCATCAGCGCGTAGAGCCGGCCGAGATCGACCACCGGCACGACGCCGTTGTGCTTGAGATCGAGGCTGTCCTTGTGCTCGCCCGAGCGGATCAGCGCGAAGCCGCGGAAGAGGCCGAGCGGCGGCTGGTGGGTCAGCGAGTTGGCCACCATGTGCGCGATGAAGATCGAGTTGGCGCGCGCGCGCTCGAGCGTCTCGGCCTGGAGGCCCGCGAGCAGGCCCGCATCGCCCGCGACGGCGCGCAGGTCGAACATCACCGAGGCGAGCATGCGCGCCATCGGGTCGGGCTTGCGGATCCAGCCGGCGAAATACTCGCGCCACACCCGGAGCGGCTGGCGCCAGCGCGGGTTGGAGGCCATCATCTCGCCCGGGCAGTAGTAGAACCCGCAGGCGTCGAGGCCGGCGGTCACGTCGGCCGCGAGCGCGGCGAAATAGGCGTCGTGCGCCGCCTCGGCGTCGTCCGCGAGGATCAGGCAGTTGTCCTGGTCGGAGACGCCGGTCTGCTCCTGACGGCCCTGGCTGCCGCAGACCGCCCAGAGATAGGGTACGGGCGCGGCCCCGAGCCGGGCCTCGGCGCGCGCGACGAGCCGCCGGGTGAGCGCGTCGGTCACGTCGGTGACGAGCCGGCCGATCACCTGTGGCGCCGCGCCCGAGCCGACGAGCTGGGCGAGGAAGGCCGGCACCTTGGCGACGCTGCGGGCGAGGTCGTCGAGCTCGGTCTTGCGCGCGATCTCGGCGAGGATCGCGGGCGCCGAGAGCGCCTGCTGCAAGAGGAGGTTGGTGCGCGTGACGATGCCGACCGGGCGCGCGCCCTCGACGACCGGCAGATGCCCGATGCCGCGCTCGGCCATGGTCACCACCGCGTCGAGCGCCACCGCGTCGGCCGGCAGCGCGACCGGGTCCGCGGTCATCACCGCGCGCACCGGCGTGTCGGGCGGCAGGCCGGCCGCCAGCACGCGGCCGCAGAGATCGCCCGAGGTGAGCAGACCGACGAGGCGCTCGCCCTCGGTGACGAGAACGCAGGAGATCGAGCGGTCGCGCATCAGCTCGGCGGCCCGGCGCACCGGCTCGTCGGGGCCGAGGCCGACCGGCGAGCCCGACATGATGTGGCCGATCCGGTCGAGCGCGAGCCGCGCCTCGGGCACCGTCGCGGCCGGGCTCCGCGCCGCGCCCGGCTCGCGCCCGAAGAAGCGGGCGAAGGCCGCCTCGCTCTCCATCAGGGCGAAGAACTCGTCCGGCGCGATGCGGTAGCAGACCGTGGGCCGGACGGCCGTCGCGTCGTAGGGCGCGCGCCCGTCGAGGAAGAGCCCGCGCTCGCCGAAGCAGGCGCCGGTCTCGAGCCGAGAGATCACGTCGCCCTCGGGCGTCGCGATCTCGACCGCCCCGTCGGCGATCGCGTAGACCCCCTCGAGCCGGGCGCCGGCGGCGTAGACGCGCCCGCCCTCGGCGACCGGGACCACCGCGGTGCGGGCCGCGAGCGCCTCGACCCGCTCCGGCCCCAGCGTGTCGAAGGGGTGGTGGGTCGCGTAGAAGCGCCGGATCGCGTCGATCGTCTGGAAGTCCATGGCGCGGCCCTCCCGGAACAGCGGCGGACCGGCGCGCGGCCGGCCCGGGATCGGACCGGGGCGGTGCGCCGCCCCGGTCCCGGGTGCCTCGGCGGTCGGCCGGCTCAGTGCCCGGTCGCCGCCCCCGCCCCCTTCGGGACGCGGATGCTCTCGACGAGCGCCTGGATCTCCTTCGGCGGCTCCTTCGACATGCTGGACACGCCGAAGGCGACCGCGAAGTTGACCAGCGCGCCGACCGCGCCGAACGCCTCCGGCGCGATGCCGAGGAAGTGGTTGTCGCTCGTGTTGGCCAGAAGCTCGGTGCCCGGGATGAAGAACATCCCCTTGAAGGCGAAGATGTAGCCGACCGTGACGAGCAGGCCCGCGAGCATTCCCGTCGTCGCGCCGAGATTGTTGATGCGCGTCGAGAAGATGCCCATCATCAGCGCGGGAAAGATCGAGGAGGCCGCGAGGCCGAAGGCGAGCGCCACCGTCTGCGCGGCGAAGCCCGGCGGGTTGAGGCCGAGGATCGTCGCGATGACGATCGCCACCGCCATCGAGACCCGCGCCGCCATCAGCTCGCTTCGCTCCGACATCTTCGGCATGAAGGTGCTCTTGAGCAGGTCGTGGCTGATCGCGGAGGAGATCGCGAGCAGGAGCCCCGCGGCGGTCGAGAGCGCCGCCGCGAGCCCGCCCGCGGCCACGAGCGCGATCACCCAGTTCGGCAGCTGCGCGATCTCGGGGTTGGCGAGCACGATGATGTCCGGGTTCACGGTCAGCTCGTTGCCGGCCCAGGCGGGGTCGATCACGTTGCCCTCGCCCGCGGACGCAGCGTCGTTGTAGTACTGGATGCGGCCGTCGCCGTTCTTGTCCTCGAAGGAGAGGAGGCCCGTGGTCTCCCAGGTGCGGAACCAGTCCGGCCGCTCCTCATAGACCAGCGCCTCGGCCTGCGGGCCCTGCGGGTAGATCGTGTCCATCAGGTTGAGCCGCGCCATCGCGCCGACGCCGGGGGCGACGGTGTAGAGGAGCGCGATGAAGACGAGCGCCCAGCCGGCCGACCAGCGCGCGTCGGCCACCTTCGGCACGGTGAAGAAGCGGATGATCACGTGCGGCAGGCCCGCGGTGCCGATCATCAGCG
>CAZWDE010000191.1:0-6644 GCA_964632555.1 uncultured Limibaculum sp. | reverse complement strand
GTGGTGTCGGCGATACCTGGAGCGCACGGCGTGGCAGGTCCTTCCGCTCGTCCAGGGTGCCCCGTCGTCTGCCCGGTCGGGGCTCATCATCGCGATGGCCGACCTGGCCGCCACGGTCGACGCGGCCACGGGGGCGCCCCGCCGATAGCCCGCGAGCCCCCGCGGGGGCTCACACCCCGGCCCGCGCGGGCGCCCCCCTCCCTGCCGGTCGTTCGGAACCGCCGCCGGGCGTCTTGCGACTCGCGGATGGTGTGCCTACCTAACGTTCAGTAGAAATGAGCCGCAGGAGAGAGCCATGCGCTTCGAGACCACGACCGCCATCGTCACCGGCGGCGGTTCCGGCATCGGCAAGGAGATCGCGCGCCGCGTCGTCGCCGAGGGCGGGCGCGTCGTCATCGGCGGGCGCGACGGGGAGAAGCTCGCGCGCGCCGCGGCGGAGATCGACCCGACGGGCGCCCGGGTCGCGACGCTCGCCGGCGACATCGCGGATCCCGCCACCGGCCGGGCGCTGACCGACCTCGCGCTCGAGCGCTTCGGCCGGCTCGACGCGCTCTTCAACAACGCGGGCGTGTTCCGGCCGACGCCGTTCCTCGAGCTCGAGGAGGGCGAGTACGACTGGTTCCTCGACACGATCCTCAAGGGCAAGTTCTTCGCGGCCCAGGCGGCGGCGCGGGCGATGGCCGAGCGGGGCGGCGGCGCGATCGTGCAGACCGGCTCGATCTGGGCGATCCAGGCGATCGGGGCGACGCCGTCGGCGGCCTATTCGGCGGCGAATGCGGGCGTGCACGCGCTGGTGCGCAACCTCGCGATCGAGCTCGCGGCGCACGGGATCCGGGTCAACGCGGTCGCGCCGGCGGTGGTGGAGACGCCGGTCTACCGCACCTTCCTGAGCGAGGAGCAGGCGCGCGCGACGCTGCGGACATTCGACGCCTTCCACCCGCTCGGGCGCAACGGCCAGCCGGCGGACATCGCCGAGGCCGCGCTCTGGCTCGCCTCGGACGCCGCGGCCTGGGTCACCGGCCAGGTGCTGCCGGTCGACGGCGGGGTGACCGCCGGGCGCCCCTGACGCCGGCGTGATGGCGGCGGCCGCCGCCGCGTGCCATGCTCGGCGCGCGGCAGGGAGGGGTCGATGACGCGGACGGAGACGACGGCGCGGTTCCGGGCGCTGCACGCGGACGGCATCTTCGTGATGCCGAATGTCTGGGACGCGGGCACCGCGCGGCTCTTCGCCGGCCTCGGCTTCGCCGCGCTGGCGACGAGCTCGGCCGCGCTCGCCATCCTCTCGGGGCGCCGCGACGGGCGGGGCGAGGTCACGCTCGACGAGGCGCTGGCCCACGCCGCGCAGGTGGCGGCGGCGACCGATCTCCCCGTCTCCGCCGATCTCGAGAACGGCTACGCCCACGAACCCGGCGCGGTGGCCGACGCGGTGGAGCGGGCCGCGGCGGCGGGCCTCGCCGGGCTCTCGATCGAGGACGTCCATCCGGGCGGCGCCTACGGCTTCGACGAGGCGGTGGCGCGGATCGAGGCGGCGGCCGTGGCCGCGCGGCGCGCCGACATCGTGCTGACCGCGCGGGCCGACGGGATGCTGGCGCGCCGCTACGACTTCGAGGAGGCGCTCCGGCGGCTCCGCGCCTTCGAGGCGGCGGGCGCCGAGGTGCTCTACGCGCCGGGCCTGCCGGGGCTCGTCAAGCTGCGCGCGCTCTGCGAGGCGGTCTCGGCGCCGGTCAACCACGTGATCGGCCTCGGCGCCGGCGGCGCGACGCTGGCGGAGCTCGCGGCGGCCGGCGTGCGGCGCGTCTCGCTCGGCGGGTCGCTGGCGCGCGTGGCGCTCTCGGCGCTTCTCGCCGCGGGCGAGGAGATGCGCGCGGGCGGCTTCGCGAACGCCGAGGCCGGGGCGGACTGGGCCGAGATCCTCGCGGCGATCAAGGCGGGCCGGCCGGGCTGACCCGCTGCGCGCCGGCGACCGCCGATCGCCCGAAAGCGACATTCCTGTCGTGCATGAACGGTCGCCGCGGCGGGCGCGCCCGCACCGTGGGCCGAGGTTCTGAGGAGGCGCGTCGGGCGATGGGCGTCTGCGGCAGTGGCAAGGGCGGCCCCGCGCACGGCGCGCGGCTCGTGGCTTGCGTGATCGGCGCGGAGCGCGGGCGGGCGGCGCGCGGGTCGCCGGGCCGGCCGTGACACCCGACGCCCCGCGATCCGCTGACCCGCGACGTACCCCCCTATGACCGACACCCTTAGCCACACCACCCCGGCCCGCGCCCGCCGCGCCGGCGGGCGCGCCGCGCGCCAGGCGCTGCGCGCGGCCCCCCTCTCCGAGGACGTGCGCCCCGTGCGCGCGGGCCTCGCCGGCGGCGCCTACGCGCCGCTGACCGAGCCGCAGGTCGAGCGCATCCACCGCGCGGCCCTCGCCGCGCTCGAGGAGATCGGCCTCGCCGACGCGCCGGAGACCGGCGTCGAGATCCTCACCGGCGCCGGCGCCGCGCTCGGGCCGGACGGGCGGATCCGCTTCCCCCGCGCGCTGGTCGAGGACATGCTGGCGGTCGCGGCCCGCGGGATCACGCTCCACGGCTTCGAGGAGCGCCACGACCTCCTCCTCGAGGGGACGCGGGTGCATTACGGCACCGCGGGCGCGGCCGTGCACTGCGTCGACGCCGAGACCGGGGACTACCGTCTCTCGACGCTGCGCGACCTGCACGACGCCGCGCGCATCGCCGACACGCTCGACAACATCCACTTCTTCCAGCGCCCCATGGTGGCGCGCGACATCGAGGACGCCCTCGCGCTCGATCTCAACACGATCCACGCCTGCGTCGCGGGCACGGCGAAGCATGTCGGCGTGTCCTTCACCGACGCGGCGCACATGCCGGCCTCCTTCGCGCTCCTGCACGCCCTCGCGGGCGGCGAGGCGGCCTGGCGCGCGCGCCCCTTCGTCTCCAACTCCAACTGCTTCGTCGTGCCGCCGATGAAGTTCGCGACCGAGAGCTGCCGGGTGATGGAGGAGTGCGTGCGGGGCGGGATGCCGGTGCTGCTGCTCTCGGCGGGGCAGGCGGGGGCGACCGCGCCCGCGCCGCTCGCCGGCGCGGTGGTCCAGGCGGTGGCCGAGTGCCTCGCCGGCGTCGTCTATGTCAACGCGCTGCGGCCCGGCCACCCGGCGGTCTTCGGCACCTGGCCCTTCGTCTCCGATCTCCGCACCGGCGCGATGTCGGGCGGCTCGGGCGAGCAGGCGCTCCTCTCGGCGGCCTGCGCGCAGATGCACCGCTTCTACGGGCTGCCCGGGGGCGCCGCGGCCGGGATCGCCGACGCCAAGCTGCCCGACATGCAGGCCGGCTGGGAGCAGGCGGTCTCCAACGTGATGGCGGGGCTTTCGGGGCTCAACATGGTCTACGAGGCCGCCGGCATGCACGCCTCGCTCCTCGGCTTCTGCCTCGAGAGCCTGATCCTCGCCGACGACCTGATCGGACAGTGCCTGCGCTGCGTCCGCGGCATCGAGGTCGACGACGACACGCTCTCGCTCGAGACGATGCGCGCGGTCTGCCTCGAGGGGCCGGGCCACTATCTCGGCCACGCCCAGACGCTCGGGCGGATGCAGACCGACTACATCTATCCCCGCCTCGCCGACCGCACCTCGCCCAAGGAATGGGAGGAGAAGGGCCGGCCCGACCTCCTCGCCCGCGCCGTCGAGCGCCGCCGCGAGATCCTCGCGGGACCGCTGCCGGGACACCTGCCGCCCGAGCGCGACCGCGCCGCCCGCGCCGGGAGCCCCGTGCCGATCCTCACCCCCGCCTGAGCGACCGCGCGCCGCACCGTCCGGCTCGCAGGGCGCGGCGCCCGCCCTATCTCGCGGCTCGACCGGAGGGAGGAGCCGATGCCGGACGGGACGCGCAACGACCTGACGATCTACGACGCCGCCGCCGAGGGCTGGTGGGACGGGCAAACCCGCTGGGTGCGCGCGCTGCGGAACATGGTGCCGGGGCGGATGCGCCATTTCGACCGGCTGGTCGACTGGCAGGGCACGCGCGTGCTCGATCTCGGCTGCGCCGGCGGCTTCATGGCCGAGGCGATCCACGACCGCGGCGCGCGGGTGACCGGCATCGACCCGGCCGAGCGCGCGGTGGCGGCGGCGCGCGCGCACGCGGCGGCGACGGGGCGCGACATCGCCTACGACACGGGTGTCGGCGAGGCGTTGCCCTATGCGGACGGCGCCTTCGACGCGGTGGTGTGCGTCGACGTGCTGGAGCACGTGACCGACGTCGCGCAGGTGGTCCGCGAGGTGGCGCGCGTGCTGGCGCCGGGGGGCGTCTTCCTCTTCGACACGATCAACCGGAACCCGCTCGCGGCCTTCGCCGTGGTGACGATGGCCGAGCGGGTGGTGGGCCTGCTGCCGCGCGGCACGCACGACCCGGCGCTCTTCATCCGCCCGTCCGAGATGCGCGCGCACCTCGCGGCGGCGGGGCTCGCGCCCGGGCGCTTCGTGGGGCTCGGGCCGACCGGGATCACGCGGCGCGGCGACCCGACCTTCGGCCGTCATCCCGGCACGGCGATCCTCTACATGGGCCACGCGACGAAGCCCGCGGGCGGGCCGGCGGCGGACGCGCGGGGGGCGGGCGATGCTTGAGCTCCTCGGCCTCTACGCCGCGGCGATCCTGCTCGGCGGCATGGCGGCCTTCTCGTTTCTCTTCGCGCCGCTCGTCTTCCTCAAGCTGCCGGCGGAGACGGCCGGGCGCTTCATCCGCGCCGTGTTCCCGTGGTACTACCTCTTCGTGCTCGGCGCGGCGGCGCTCGCGGCGCTGGCGCTCGCGGCCGCCGGCGCGGGGCTGGCGGCGTGGCTCGCCATGGCGGCGGTGGCGGCGGGCGGCGCGGTGGCGCGGGAGGTTCTGATGCCGGCGATCAACCGGGCGCGCGACCGCCAGCTGGCCGGCGAGGGCTCGGCCGCGCGGTTCGACTGGCTGCACCGGAGCTCGGTGGCGCTCAACTTCCTGCAGATGGCCGCGGCGGCGTGGGTGATCGCGGCGATCGCGGGATGAGGCCCGCATGACGCCGGCGCGCCTCGCCGTCGCCGCGGTCGCCGTCGCGGCAATCCTCCTGTCGGCCTGGCGGCTCGGACAGGCCGAGGCGGGGCTCGCGGTCGAGGAGATCGCGGTCGGCGCGGCGCCCGTGACGGTGATGGCGCGCGAGAGCGCCCCGCCCGGCCCGGCGGTGGTGGTGGCGCACGGGCTCGCCGGATCGCGCCAGCTGATGGAGCCCTTCGCGGTCACGCTGGCGCGCGCGGGCTACACGGTGCTCAATTTCGATTTCCCGGGCCACGGCGCGCATCCCGAGCCCTGGGAGGGGTCGGACATCCCCGAGCGGCTGGCCGATCTCGACGACACGCTCGCGGCCGTGGTCGCCGAGGCGCGCGCCCGCGGCGACGGGCGGGTGGCGCTGCTCGGGCATTCGATGGCCTCCGATCTCGTGGTGCGCCACGCGGTCGGCGCGCCGATCCCCGCCACCATCGCGGTCTCGCTCTACACCGAGGCGGCGACGGCGACCGAGCCCGCGAACCTCCTGATCGTCGACGGGGCGTGGGAGACGCGGCTCGTCGAGGCCGGGCGCGAGCTCGTCGCCATGGCGCCCGGCGCGCCGCCGCCCGGAGAGGTCGAGGCGGAGGTGACCTACGGGGCGCTCGAGGACGGCACGGCGCGGCGGCTCGTGCTGGCCGACAACGCCGAGCATGTGAGCGTGCTCTACAGCCCCGAGAGCCTGTCGGAGGCGGTGCGCTGGCTCGACGCGGTCTTCGGCCGCGAGAGCCCGGTGGAGCCCGACGCGCGGGGCCCGTGGGTGCTGGCGCTGATCGGCGGCATCGTCGCGCTCGGCTGGCCGCTCGCGGCGCTGCTGCCGCGGCTCGCCGAGCCGCCGGTCGGGGCGGGGCTCGGCTGGGGGCGGCTCCTCGCGGTGGCGCTCGTCCCGGCCGTGGCGACGCCGCTGCTCCTCTGGCCGGTGCCGACGGGCTGGCTGCCGGTGCTCGTGGCGGACTACCTGACGCTCCATTTCGCGCTCTACGGCCTCCTCACGGCGGCGGGGCTCCGCCTCGCCCGCGCGCTCCCCGGACGGGTGGGGCGCGGGCCCGCGGTGCTCGTGGCGGCGGCGGCGGTCGCGCTCTACACCATCGGCGCGATGGCCGCGGCGCTCGACGCCCATGTCGCCTCGTTCTGGCCCACGCCCGACCGGGCGCTGCTGATCCTCGCGCTGCTGGCCGGCATCCTGCCCTACATGCTGGCGGACGGCTGGCTGGTGGCGCGGCCCGCCGCGCCGCGCGGGGCGGGCGCGGCGACGAAGCTCCTCTTCCTCGTCTCGCTCGGCATCGCCGTGGCGCTCCGCCCGGGCGACCTCTTCTTCCTCGTCATCATCCTGCCCGTGGTGCTGCTCTTCTTCCTGCTCTACGGGCTCTTCGGCGCCTGGGCGGCGCGGGCGACCGGCCAGCCGGCGGTGGCGGGCCTCGCCAACGCCGCCGCCTTCGCCTGGGCGCTCGGGGTGACGTTCCCCATCCTCGGCGGCTGAGCTCGCTCGCCGGGGCGCCGCGTCGGGCGGCGTGCCGCCCCGCACGTCTCGCGCGCGGCGCGCGGCCGATGGCGCGCCCGTGGCGGCCGCCGCCCGGTGGCCAGCGG
>CAZWDE010000190.1:0-6648 GCA_964632555.1 uncultured Limibaculum sp. | reverse complement strand
GAGCGCGCCCGCGGCGACCAGTGCGAGAACTGCACCAAGCAGCTCGACCCCACCGATCTGATCAACCCGCGCTCGGCGATCTCGGGCAGCACGGATCTCGAGGTGCGGCCGACCAAGCATCTCTATCTCCGCCAGTCGGCGATGCGCGCCCGGCTGCGCGCCTGGATCGACACGAAGACCGACTGGCCGCTGCTGACCACCTCGATCGCCCGCAAGTGGCTCGACGAGGGCGAGGGGCTGCGCGACCGCGGCATCACCCGCGATCTCGACTGGGGCGTGCCGGTGAAGCGCGGCGAGGAGCCCTGGCCCGGCATGGAAGGCAAGGTCTTCTACGTGTGGTTCGACGCGCCCATCGAGTACATCGCCGCGACCGCGGAATGGGCCGACGCGACCGGGCAGGGGGACGCGGCGTGGCTGCGCTGGTGGCGCGACGATCACGGCGCCGCGGAGGTCCGCTACGTGCAGGTGATGGGCAAGGACAACGTGCCGTTTCACACGCTCTCCTTCCCGGCGACGCTGATGGGCGCCAATCACGACGGCGCCGAGCCCTGGCACCTCGTCGACTACATCAAGGCGACCAACTGGCTGAATTACGAGGGCGGCAAGTTCTCGACCAGCCAGGGCCGCGGCGTCTTCATGGACCAGGCGCTCGAGATCCTGCCGTCGGACTATTGGCGGTGGTGGCTCCTGGCCAACATTCCGGAGAGCGCGGACGCCGACTTCACATGGGAGGCGTTCCAGACGCAGGTGAACAAGGACCTCGCCGACGTGCTCGGCAACTTCGTGTCACGGGTGACCAAGTTCTGCCGCTCGAAATTCGGCGAGGCGGTGCCCGAGGGCGGCGACTGGGACGAGGCCGAGGCCGCGCTCGCGGCCGAGATCGGGCGGCGTCTCGCGGCGCTGACCGGGCACTGGGAGGCGCTGGAGATCCGCCGGGCCGCGGCCGAGACGCGCGCCGTCTGGGTGGCTGGCAACGAATACCTGCAGGCGGCCGCGCCCTGGGCGGTGGTCAAGACCGACCCCGCCCGCGCCGCCGCCATCGTGCGCCTCGGGCTCAATCTGGTGCGGCTCTACGCGATCCTCTCGCGGCCCTTCATCCCCGACGCATCCGACACGATGCTCGCCGCGCTCGGCATCGAGGACCAGGCGCTCGCCTGGCCCGAGGACGCGACGGCCGCGCTCCGCGCCCTGCCCGCGGGCCACGCCTTCCGGGTTCCGGAGAACCTCTTCGCCAAGATCCAGGACGACGAGCGCGCGGCGATGGCCGGCCGCTTCGCCGGGGCCGCCTGACCCGGCGAGAGCCGGGGAGATGTGATCGGCGGGCATCGTGAAAATGCGATGACTCGGTTGTCATCGCCCGGGCACCCCCGTAATCTGGTAGGCAAAACGATAACGCACGCAACGGATTGACGTGCGCGTCGAGAGAGGCAGCCGGAGAGCACAGGATGGCCACCTTCACAGTCACGACCGCGAGCGACGTCGTCGACGACACGGACGACGTCCTGTCGCTCCGCGAGGCGATCGCGATGGCGAACGCCACGCCCGAGGCCGACGAGATCGTCTTCGATATCGGCACGGCCACGATCAACATCGAGGGCGACCTGCAATTCATGATCACCGCGCCGCTCGCGATCGACGGCGGCGGCACCGTGACGGTCGACGCCGACGACGACAGCCGGATCTTCATGATCGGCGAGGACGCGGCCACCACCCTGCGCAACATCACGCTGACCGACGGGGTGGCGAGCGAGGCGGGCGAGGGCGGCGGCGGCGCGATCCGCAGCCTCTCCGATCTCGTGCTCGAGATGGTCACGATCCGCGGCTCGGCCGCCACGGTGACCGACGGCACCGGCGGCGCGGTCTCGGTCGAGGGCACGCTCTCGGTCACGGGGGGGCTCTTCGAGGACAACGCCACCTCGGGCATCGACGGGCTCGGCGGCGCGCTCTTCGCCAGCGGCGACGTCACGATCTCGGACGCGACCTTCGACGAGAACCTCACCGAGGGGGCCGAGGCCTCGGGCGGCGCGGTCTATGCCGGCGGCACGCTGACGATCTCGGGCGCGACCTTCACCGCCAACGAGACGCGCGGCGACGACGCGCCGGGCGGCGCGGTCTTCGCGAACGGGGCCGTCACGGTCGCGACCACGGACTTCGCGCAGAACCGCACCACCGGCGCCGACGCCACGGGCGGCGCGATCCATGCGGGTGGCGCGCTCTCGATCACCGGCGGAAGCCTGACCGACAACCTGACCGAGGGCACGGGCTCGGCCGGCGGCGCGGCGTGGACCGGCGGGGCGCTGACGCTGGCGCCGGACGGCGACACCCGCGTCACGGTCTCCGACAACGCGACCGGCGCGGGCACGGGGCCGGGCTCGATGGCGCCGGGCGGCGCGTTCTTCGTCACCGACAGCGCGACGATCACCGACGCCGACCTCGCCGGCAACGCGACCGGCGGCGCGATGTCGCCGGGCGGGGCGATCTCGGCGGGCGAGGACGTCACGCTGACCGATGTCGGGCTCACCGACAACGAGACCGAGGGCGACGACAGCGGCGGCGGCGCGGTGGCGGCCGGCGGCGCGGTCACGGTCGCGGGCTCGGCGATCGCGGGCAACGCCACGGCCGGCGCGCGCTCGCCGGGCGGCGCGGTGTTCACCGACGACGCGGTCTCGATCTCGACCTCGGTGATCGAGGGCAACACCACCAGCGGCGCGGAAAGCCCGGGCGGCGCGGTGCGCGGCGCCGACGTCACGCTCGCCAACACCATGGCCCGCTTCGACGCGGCCGGCGCGAGCGGCGGCACTTCGGGCGCCAGCGCGCCGGGCGGCCTCGTCGCCGCCTTCGGGGCGCTCTCGGTCTCCAACGGCGATTTCTCCGATCACCGGACGACCGGCGCCGACAGCCCGGGCGGCACCTTCTACGCGACGGGCGCGACGACGATCTCCGCGGTCACGGTCGCGGACAGCTCGACCGGCGGCGCCAATTCGAGCGGCGGCGCGGTCGCCTCGGGCGGGGCGCTCACGGTGACGGCCTCGACGCTCTCCGAGAGCGCGACCGCCGGCAACGATGCCAAGGGCGGCGCGGTGTTCGGCAGCGCCACGGTGCGGATCGAGGGCAGCACGATCGAGAACAACGCCACCGCCGGGATCAACGCCTTCGGCGGCGGCGTGGCGGCGATCGGCGACCTCGCGGTGGTCGACACGACCGTCAGCGGCAACCAGACCAGCGGCTCCAATGCCCGGGGCGGCGGCGTCTCGACCGAGGGCGACCTCACGCTCTTCGCGGTCACGGTGAGCGGCAACGCCACGACCGGCGACACCGGGTTCGGCGGCGGCGCCTATGCCGAGGACGGCGCGCTCGTCTCCAACGCCACCATCGCCGCCAACTCGACCGCCGGCACCGGCGCCCCGGGCGGGGGCATCTTCGTCTCGGGCGCGGTGACCCTTCTCAAGACCACGATCAGCGGCAACCAGACGACTGGCGGCAACAGCGCGGGCGGCGGGATCTTCCACACCACCGACCGGCTGTTCGGCGACACCGTCGTGCTCGGCAACGCGGCGGTCGCGGGCGCGGCGGAGGAGAACGACGAGGCGGGCGGCAGCGAGGCCGGGCGCACCGATCTCGGCTCGGTGATCGTCGGGCCCGGCGACGCCCTGCCGGAGGCCGTGTTCGCCGACACCTTCGCGCTGACCGGCGACGTGCTCGCCGGCACGCTCGCCGACAACGGCGGCCAGGTCGCGACGATCGCGCTCAACCCCCAGGCGCAGAACCCCGCGATCGATCGCGGGCTCGTGCGGCTCCTCGACGAGACCGCCCGCCAGCTCGACCTCAACGCCGACGGCGACCTGACCGACGTCTTCATCACCGACGCGCGCGGGGCGGGCTTCGAGCGCGACCGCGACATCTTCATGGTCGGCTTCGACGGCGCCGGCACCAATTTCGGCGACATCGGCGCCTTCGAGGCGCCCGGCGCCAACCGCCCGCCGATGGCGGTGCTCGACGAGCGGGTGATCACCGAGACCACCGGCGCGGTCACCATCGACGTGCTGCTGAACGACACCGACCCCGACCCGAACACCGTGCTCGTCGTCACCGACGTGGATTTCACCGGCATCGTCGGCACGGCGACGCTCGAGGCCGACGGGCGCACCATCCGCTACGACAGCGTCGGCGCCTTCAACGAACTCTCGGCGGGCGAGGAGGTCGCCGAGGTGATCCCCTACACGATCTCCGACCAGCAGGGCGGGACCGCGAGCTCGGTCGCGCGCTTCGTGATCGAGGGCCAGAACGACCGCCCGGTGGCGCAGGACGACACCGGCCAGGTCGCGGCGCGGGCGGCGATGCCGATCAGCGTCGACGTCGTCGCCAACGACACCGATGTCGACGCGAACGACACGCTGAGGATCGCCGAGCTCGACACCGACGCCACGCTCGGGCAGGCCACGATCTCCGAGGACGGGCGCTCGATCCTCTACGATCCCGCCGGCGCCTTCGACGACCTCGCCGGCGGCTCGACCGCCTCCGACACGATCGGCTACACGGTCTCGGACGGCAACGGCGGGACCGACGAGGCGCAGCTGGTGATCACCGTCACCGGCGAGGACTTCGTCAACATGCCCCCCGTCGCCATCGGCGATTTCGCCGAGGTGTTCTCGGGCGCCACGATCCGCATCGACCCGCTGATCGACAACGGCAGCGGCAGCGACAGCGACCCCGAGGACGGCCCGCTCACCGTCACCGAGGTGACCGTGCCCGAGAACGGCCGGGCGCTCCTTCTCGAGGACGGCACGGTGCTCTACCGCTCGCGCGACGGCTTCACCGGCGCGGACAGCTTCGAATACACCGTGGCGGACGAGTTCGGCGCGACCGCCTCGGCCACCGTCGCGCTCTCGGTCTCCGAGGACATGCGCGAGACCAGCCTGCCGCTCGACGAGGCCCAGGAGGTCGCCTATGCCTACGAGGCCGCGCTCGACCGCGACGGCGAGATCGACCTCGAGGGTCTCAATTTCTGGATCCGCGCGCGGTTCAACGGGCTCTCGGAGGAGGATCTCGCCCTCGCCTTCCTCTCCAACCCCGAATTCCTCGAGAGCTTCGGCGATCCGAACGACTTCACCGACCGCGAGCTCGTCGAGCTGTTCTACCGCAACGTCCTCGACCGGGACGGCGAGGAGGCCGGCATCCAGTTCTGGACCAACGCGCTGGCCGACCCGTTCTTCGAGCGCACCGATCTGCTGCTGTCCTTCGCCGGCAGCCCGGAGAACGCGATCGGCTCGCCGCAGATCGCGAGCCTGACCGAGATCGAGGAGGGCAACTGGGGCTTCGCCTGAGCCACCGTTCGGGGTGCGCGCGTCAGCGGGCGCGCCCCTCCCGCCGGCGGCGCTCCTCCAGCGGGGGCGCCTCGCCCCGCGCCACCACCCGGTGGCGGATCGGCAGGTCGCGCACCTCGGCGCCCGATCCCGGCGTGTCCCAGCGCACGCGCGCGCGGGGCGTCGGCCAGAAGGCGACGAGCAGGATGGCGAAGACGCTCGCGACGACGAAGAGCCCCACGAAGATCGACCCGTCCAGCCGCTGGAAGAGCGACAGGATCGTCGCGACCGTCGGGTCGGGCTCGTGACCCGGGGCATAGGCGTGGCCCACGCCCAACGCGTCCCACTCTTTCGACATGGCGCCACTCCGAACGAGCGACACCCACACCACCCACGTACACCGGCCGAAGAGTGCTCCGAATCGCCCGCCGGATCAATCCCGCCGCTGTCGGCAAGCGCGTCGTCGGGCGCTCAGCGGGCCGGGGCCATCATCGCGCAGACCATCCCGAGCGCCGTCACCGCGGCGAAGAGCAGGAGCAGGCACTCGCCGGTGCCGAGCGACTGCGGGTCGAGCCGCAGCAGCGCGTCGAGGACGGAGGGCTCGCGGCCCGGGGCATAGGCGTGGCTGGCGCCGATGGCGTCGAACTTGCGGCTCATGGTCTCGATCCCGAACAGGTGGCTCTACCTGCCCGGGAGAGAGCAATCGCGGTGCCAATTGCGGCGAGATCGTGCCCCGCTGCTGCCGCCTTCTATTTCAAAGTCGATAAATATCGTGCAGGTTAACTCTTCCCGGCAAGGAGCCGGCAACCGAGCGACAGGCTCTCTCCGCCGGAATGATCAGACGAGGGTCTCCTTGACGGTGGAGAGCGTGAGGTCGGGCCAGTCGCGCTCGACCCGGGCGATGTCCCATTGCAGGCGCACCATGTAGACGAGGTCGCCGTCATGGTCCGTCGCCATGTGCCCCTTGTTGGAATTGGCGAAGCGCTCGAGCGTCTCCTTCGGCCCCGAGATCCAGCGCGCGCCGGTGAACTGCGTCGGCTCGAAGCGCACCGGCAGCCCGTATTCGATCTCGATCCGGCTGGCGAGCACGTCGAACTGCAGGCTGCCCACCACGCCGACGATGTGGGCGCCGCCGATCATCGGCTTGAAGAGCTTGGCCGCCCCTTCCTCGGCGAACTGCAACAGCGCCTTGTCGAGATGCTTTGCCTTCATCGGGTCGCCCGCGCGCACCGCCTGGAGGAGCTCCGGCGCGAAGGCCGGGATGCCGGCGCAGCGGATGTCCTCGCCCTCGGTCAGCGCATCGCCGATGCGGAGCTGGCCGTGGTGGGGGATGCCGAGGATTTCG
>CAZWDE010000189.1:0-6668 GCA_964632555.1 uncultured Limibaculum sp. | reverse complement strand
TCCCGCTCGCCATCTACACCGCGATCCAGAGCCCCGGCGGCGAGGTGGCGGCGGCCCGGCTCGCGGCGCTCTCGATCGCGCTCGCGCTCGGCGGCCTCCTGCTGGCCGAGCTCGCGGCCGCCCGGGCGCGCCGCCTGACCGCGCCGTGACGCGGGCCCCGTGAGCGCCGCCGCCCTCGACGTCGCGATCGGCCATGCGCTCGGCGGCTTCGCGCTCGAGGTCGCGTTCCGCGTCGAGGCCGGCGGCGTGACTGCGCTCTTCGGGCCGTCGGGCGCGGGCAAGAGCACCACGGCGCAGGCGATCGCCGGCCTCCTGCGGCCCGACCGCGGGCGCATCGCGCTCGGCGAGACCGTCTTCTTCGACGCCGGCACCCGGCGGGACCTGCCGTCGCGGCGCCGGCGGATCGGCTATGTCTTTCAGGACGCGCGGCTCTTCCCGCATCTGACCGTCGCGGCCAACCTCGCCTATGGCGCGCGCCGCAGCCCGGAGCCGCCCGGCGCCGCCGAGCGCGGGCGCGCGCTCGCGACGCTCGGCATCGACGGGCTCCTCGCGCGCCGGGTGGCCGGCCTCTCGGGCGGCGAGCGGGCGCGCGTCGCGCTCGGACGGGCGCTCCTGTCGGGGCCCCGGCTGCTGATCCTCGACGAGCCGCTCGCGAGCCTCGACGCGCCGCGCCGCGCCGAGATCCTGCCCTATCTCGAGCGGCTGCGCGACGGTGTGCGCCTGCCGATCCTCTACATCAGCCACTCGCTCGACGAGGTGACGCGGCTCGCCGACCGGATGATCCTCCTCTCGGGCGGGCGCGTGGCCGCGAGCGGCGCGGTGGAGGAAATCATGGGCCGGCTCGACCTCTTTCCCCTCACCGGCCGGTTCGAGGCCGGCGCGGTGATCCGCGGGCGCCTCGCCGGGCACGAGGGCGGGCTCGCCCGCGTCGACACGCCGGGCGGGCGGCTCACGGTGCCGCCGATCGAGGCCGCGGCCGGCTCCGAGGTGCGGCTCCGGATCCGCGCCCGCGACGTGATGGTGGCGACCGCGCCGCCCGACGGGATCAGCGCGCGCAACGTGCTCGCCGGCCGCGTGGCCGAGATCCGGCCCGAGAGCGGGCCCTATGTCGACATCCTGATCGACTGCGCGGGCCTGCCGCTGATCGCGCGGATCACGGCCGAGGCGCGCGCCGCGCTCGCGCTCGAGCCCGGCCGCGCGGTCTGGGCGGTGATCAAGACCGTCAGCATCGCGCGCGCCTCGGGCGGGCCGGCGGCGCGCGGCTGAGGCGTCAGAGCGTGTCGAGCGCGCGGCGGAAGGTCTCGCCGTCGACATTGCCGCCCGTGAGCACCACGACCACGTGGTCGCTGTCGATCTCGTCCGGCCGGAAGAGCGCGGCGGCGAGCGCCACGGCGCCGCCCGGCTCGGCCACGATCTTGAGCCGCAGGAAGGCGGCGGCCATCGCCCTGAGCGCCTCCTCGTCGCTCACGGTGATGCCCGGCCCCGCCAGGCGCTCGAGGATCGGGAAGGTGAGCTCGCCCGGGGTCGGCGTGACGATCGCGTCGCAGATCGACTGCCCGCCCGGCGCGACCGAGAGCCGTTCGCCGGCCTCGAGCGAGCGCGTCATGTCGTCGAAGCCCTCGGGCTCCACGGGGCGCACCCGAAGGCCCGGCGCCTCGGCCGCGAGGGCGACCGCCATGCCGGCCGAGAGCCCGCCGCCGCCGCAGCAGACGAGGACGTCGCCCCGCGTCACGCCCGCCGCCCGCGCCTGACCCGCCAGCTCGAGCCCGCAGGTGCCCTGCCCCGCCATCACCAGCGGCTCGTCATAGGGCCGCACGAGGGTGAGCCCGCGCTCCTCGGCGAGCTTCTCGCCGATCGCCTCGCGGCTCTCGCCGCCCGCGCGGTCGTAGGTGACGACCTCGGCGCCGTGCGCGCGGGTGTTGGCGAGCTTCAGCGCCGGCGCGTCGGAGGGCATCACGATCACCGCCGGCACGCCGAGAAGCTCGGCCGCGTGCGCGACGCCCTGCGCGTGGTTGCCGCTCGAATAGGCGAGGACGCCCCGGTCGCGCGCCTCGTCGCCGAGGGCGGTCAGCGTCGAGTAGGCGCCGCGGAACTTGAAGCTGCCGGTGATCTGGAGCGCCTCCGCCTTGACCAGCACCCGGCGCCCGGCGATCTCGTTGAGAAACCGGTTCTCCAGCAGGGGCGTGATCAGGGCGGTTCCTTCGAGACGACGCCGGGCGGACCGGATGTCCTTGATCGTGATCGCCTCGGTCATCTCCATCATGGTCATGCATACGTCTCCAGAAAGGCCTCGATCGCCGCGATCGCCTCGGGCTCGTCAAGAAATGGGGCGTGGCCGCGGCCGGCAACCTCGACGCACTGGATGTCCGGGCGGTGCGCCCGCATGGCTGCCACCGTGTCGCGGGTCAGGATATCCGAATTCTCGCCGCGGAGCACAAGGATCGGCACCGCGTCGAGCGCCTCGAAGAGAGGCCAGAGGCTGAGCCGATCGGTCTGCCCCTCGATCGCCGCGCCGACGGCGAAGCGCAGCTTCGGGTCGTAGGCGAGCACCGGCCGGCCGTGGTCGTCGTCGTAGATGGCGTGGGCGTGCTCGATCCACCGCTCGAGCGGCACGTCGGGAAAGCCGCGCGCGTTCTCCTGGCGCAGCGCCTCGCCCGCGGCCTCGAAGCTCGCGGCGCGCGGCGGCCGGCCGAGCCCCACCATGATGCGCAGCAGCCCGCCCATCTCGATCACGGCGCCGACATCGTTGAGCACCAGCGCCGAGACGAGCCCGGGCCGCCCCGCGGCGATCGACATGCCGAGGATGCCGCCCCGCGAGGTGCCGATGATCGCGGTGCGCGCGATCCCCAGATGATCGAGCAGCGCCATCGCGTCGGCCGCCTCGGTCGGCACGGCGTATTCCGCCAGCGGGTCCTCGGCGCGCTCCGAGCCGCCGCGGCCGCGGCTGTCGAGCCGGAGCACGCGGAACCGCCCGCCCAGCCGGGCGCACACGCAGTCGAAATCCCGGCCGTTGCGGGTGAGCCCGCCGAGGCACAGGATCGGCCGCCCGTCGCCCCCACTGTCGCGATAGGCGAGGCGTCGCCCGTCCTTCGCATGGAAGTGCTCCATCAGAGCGCCGCGGCGATCTCCGGGATCGACCCGAGATCCGGCACGACGCGCTCGGGCGGCACGGTCAGGCGCTCGCCGGGCGCGCCCGCCCGGTTCACCCAGACGCTGCGGAAGCCGTAGGCCGTGGCGGCCCACGCGTCCCAGCCGTTCGACGACACGAAAAGCACCTCGCGCGCCGCCACGCCATAGGCCCGGCCGACGAGATCGTAGACCTCGCGCGCCGGCTTGAACCGCCCGACGCTTTCGGCGGAGAGCACCGCGTCGAGCCGGGAGCCGAGACCGGCGCTGTCCACCGCCGCCGCGAGCATGGCGGGGCTGCCGTTCGAGAGGATCGCGCTCCGCTGCCCGGCCGCCGCCAGCCGGTCGAGCATGTCGCCGACCTCGGGAAAGGCGCCGAGCTCCCAGTAGAGCTGCAGGAGGCGGGTGCGCAGCTCCGGCTCGTCGAGCCCGAGCGTCTCGAGGGCATGGTCGAGCGCGTCCTGCGTCACCTGCCAGAAATCCGTGTGCACGCCGGCCGCGGTGCGAAGCCATGTGTAGCCGATCTGCTTGTCGCGCCAGAGCGCCGCCAGGGACTGCCAGCGCTCGGCGAAGACCTCCCGGCCCGGCTCGGCCGCCGCCTCGCGCGCCGCAGCCGACACGTCGAACAGCGTCCCGTACGCGTCGAACACGCAGACCGCGATCGCCACGGCATCCCCCCTTGTTGTCTTTGGACTGGTCGGTCGGGGCGGAGAATGCCGCCTGCGCGGCCGGTTGGAAAGCCCCCCGCCGCCTATGGGAGAGGGGCGGCGCTGCGCGGCTCAGCACACGGCGTCGATCTGCTCCATCGTCAGCCCGCCGGGAACGATCGTCACCGGGATCGGCAGGCGCCCGGCCATCTTCTGCACCATCTGCGTGACGAGCGGGCCCGGGCCGTCATCCTCTCCCGCGCCGAGGACGAGCACGCCGATGTCGCGGTCCTCCTCGATCTGGGCGAGCACCTGCTCGCCCGGCTTGCCCTCGCGAATCGCGAATTCGGGGGTGATCCCGGTGAGCGCGCGCAGTTCCTCGGCGAGATCGGCCAGCCGCGCCTCGGCGGCCGTGCGAGCCTCGGCCCGCATGACGTCGGCCACGCCCATCCAGTGCTGGAAGTCGTCCGGCGTGATCACGTAGAGCATGGTGACGAGGCCCTGGGTCTTCTGCGCGCGCCGGGCGGCAAAGCGCATCGCCTGCGCGCATTCGGGCGTCTCGTCGACCACCACCAGGAACTTTCGCAAACGGGTCCCCCGGGTCCGCCCCGCCCAGACCCCGACGATGGCAGCCGGCGCCGGGGCGCGCAACCCCGCCGTGGCGCGCCCGCTCAGGGCCAGGTGGCGACCGGCGGCAGCGACATCAGCACGGCCTCGGGGTTGTGCCCGGTCTCGAGGCCGAAGCGGGTGCCGCGGTCGTAGACCAGGTTGAACTCCGCATAGAGCCCGCGCTTCTCGAGCTGCCAGGCGCGGTCGGCCTCGGTCCAGGGCTCGTCGCGGCGCCGCTCGGTGATCGGCAGGAAGGCGTCGAGGAAGGCCCGGCCCACGTCCTGCGTGAAGGCGAAATCCGCCGCCCAGTCGCCGGTCGCGTGGTCGTCGTAGAAGATGCCGCCCACCCCGCGCGCCTGCCCGCGGTGCTTGATGAAGAAATACTCGTCCGCCCACGCCTTGTAGCGCGGATAGTAGTCGGGCGCGTGGCGGTCGCAGGCGGCCCTGAGCGCGGCGTGGAAATGCTCGGTGTCCTCGGCGACCTCGACCATCGGGTTGAGATCGGAGCCGCCGCCGAACCACCAGGCGCCGGGCGTCCAGAACATCCGCGTGTTCATGTGCACGGCCGGGGTCTTGGGGCTCCGCATATGCGCGACGAGGGAGATGCCGGAGGCCCAGAAGCGCGGGTCCTCGGCGAGGCCCGGGATCTCGCGGCGCGCGGTGAGGCTCCGCTGCGCCTGCGCGCCGAGCGTGCCGTAGACCTCCGAGACGTTGACGCCGACCTTCTCGAAGACCCGACCGCCCCGCATGACCGACATGACGCCGCCGCCCTGATCGCCCTCGCCCTCGCCGGCGCGGCGGGTCTCCTTCCGCTCGAAGCGGCCGGGCGGGAGGTCGGCGTGCGGGCCGGTGGTCTGGGTGTCCTCGAGCGCCTCGAAGGCGGCGCAGATGCGGTCGCGAAGCTCGAAGAACCAGGCGGCCGCCCGCGCCTTCTCCTCGGTCATCTCGCCGGCAATCGCCGTCTCGCCGTCCATCGCCGCTCTCCGTCGCCGTCAACCCAGCCTGACAGAGCCTAGCCCACGCGGCGGCGGCGCCGCAATGCGGCGCGCGGAACCGGGTGGATCGCCCGCCCCGACCGGTGTATAGCGAAGGCCATACCCGCGGAGGCTCCGATGTCCACGCCCGAACTCGGCTGACGCCGCCCGCGCCCCGGGTGCCGCCGGCGCCACACTCCGACCGGCCCGCCGCCCCGCCGCGAGGCCGACCGCCCGAGTCGCCCCATATGCCCGAGGGACAGCCGCGAGGACCCCCCGATGCTCCGCTATTTCGAGACCCTGATCGACCCCTACCAGCCCTATGACGAGCGGGCCGAGATCCCCAACCGGCTGATTCCGTTCTACGCGAGGATGCTCGCGCCGGCCCGCTGGATCCTCGCCGCCAGCATGGTGTTCGGCCTGCTCTTCGCGCTCGCCGAGGCGGCGATGCTGCGCTTCGCGGGCCAGCTCGTCGACATCCTCAACGAGGCCGAGCCCGGCACGCTCTGGACCGAGCACGGCGACGCGCTGCTGACGATGATCGCCGTGGTGCTGCTGTTCCGCCCGTTCACGCTGGTCGGCGAGGCGATCGTGTCGGGGCAGGGCTTCTACGCGCCGATGGGGGCGCTGATCCGCTGGCGCACGCACCGCAAGATGCTGCGCCAGTCGCTGTCGTTCTTCACCGACGACTTCGCGGGGCGCATCGCCAACAAGCAGATCCAGCTCGCGCCCGCGATCAACGACAGCATCCACCAGGTGACGCAGGAGGTGTGGTACGCCTTCGTCTATCTGATGGGCGCGGCGGTGGTGCTGGCCGAGACGGACGCGCGGCTGCTGATCCCGCTCGCGATCTGGTTCGCGGGCTTCCTCGCCACCGCGTGGTGGTTCGTGCCGCGGATCACCGCGGCCGGCAAGGCGGTCGCCGAGGCACGCTCGACGCTCGCGGGGCGCATCGTCGACAGCTACACCAACATCCAGACGGTGAAGCTCTTCGCCCATTCCGAGCGCGAGGAGGAGTATGCCCGCGAGGCGATGGAGGACTTCCGCTGGACCTTCGCGCGGCAGACGCGGCTCTTCACCTATCTGACGATGCTGCTCGCGGCGCTCTCGGTCGTGCTGATCGGCGGCGTGGTGGGCTACGGCGTGTGGCTCTGGTCCGCCGGCGCGATCACCGTCGGCCCGATCGCCGCGGCGGCGGCGCTGGTGATGCGGCTGACCGGCATGGTCGACTGGATCATGTGGTCGCTCTCGATGCTCTTCCAGAACATCGGCACGGTGCAGGAGGGGATGGAGACCGTCTCCGAGCCGCTCC
>CAZWDE010000188.1:0-6669 GCA_964632555.1 uncultured Limibaculum sp. | reverse complement strand
CGCAGATGCGGCCGGTCCTCGGGCGAGCGGCCGAGCGCGACGCGCTCCCCGGCCTCGCCGGCCCGCGCGGCGTAGAGCGTGTGGGTCTTCATCGCGCCCGAGAGCCGCTCGGCGAGCGCCGCGCGCCCCGGCTCGCCGAGCCGGGCGACCCGCTCGCGCCAGACCGGATCGGCGGGCAGCCAGGTGAGCGGGTCGTAGAGCGCGGGCTCGGTGAAGGCCACGCGCGCAAGCCCCGCCCGCGCGAGCGCCGCGTCGAGCTCGGCCACGGCGTAGGCCCGGTCCCGCCCGTGCAGCAGCAGGTCGTAGAAGCCGGCGTCGGAGGACCGGTGGTCGCCGAGCAGCGGGTTGCGGCGGAACGGGTGGCCCTCGCGCAGCGCCTCGACCACGGGCCGCGCGAGGCGGAGCCGCTCCGCCGGCGGCAGGCCGGGCAGGAGCGCCGCGAAGGCCTCCTGCAGCGGGTAGACGCCGACCCGCCCGAGCGGCGCGTAGACCATGAGGCCGATCCCGCCCCCGGGCGCGAGGGCGGCGGCGAGCGCGGCGAAGCCCGCATCCGGGTCGGGCAGGTGATGCAGCACCCCGCAGCAGTCGATGTAGTCGAAGCGCCCGAGCCCCGGTGCCTCGAGGAGATCGGCGGTGACGAACCGCGCCGGCAGGCCCCGCGCGCGCATCCGCGCCTCGGCGATCGCCCGGCTCGCGCGCGAGAGGTCGAGATAGACGATCTCCGCCGGGCAGCCGATCTCGGCGAGCTTCTGGGCCAGCATCACGAGCCCGTCGCCCGTGCCGCCCCCCGCCACCAGCGCCCGGAAGGGCCGCGTCCAGTCGCGCCGCCCGGCGAAAAGGAACTGGTCGATCTCCACCGGGTGCGAGGGCGAGCCCTCGACGAGCCGCGCGCGCTCGTCGGCGGGGTCGCGCGCCGGATAGGGAAAGGCCTCGTACTGGGCGCGGACCGGGTCCCCCGCTGCGCCCGCGGCGTCGTCCCGCGTCTCTCCCGTCTCCGGTTCCATGGCCCCAGTAGCGCGGGCGGGCGGGGCCGGGTCAAGCCGCGCCGGCGGCGCTCCGCGACAAGCGGTGGCGCAAACGGGACAGACGCGCGCCCGCCCCGGCCCGAGCGTCGGGCGAGGAACCCGGGAGGCCCGCATGAACGACGAGAGCCCTGCCGCCACCGCCGACCCCTTCGCGCGGGCGGCCCGCAAGATCGACCCGACCCGGCCCGCCCCCGTCCGCGGGCTCAAGGGCGACGGCACGCCCGACGACCCCGACCGCGCCGAGATCGGCCCGACCGATCTCGCCTTCGCCGAATGGGCCGAGGCGGGGCTCGCTCTGCCCGACCTGCCGGCGATGCGCGCCCACCGCCACCGCCGGCTGACCGAGGCCCTCGTCGCCCGCGGGATCGACGCGATCCTGCTCTTCGACCCGCTCAACATCCGCTACGCGACCGACTCGACCAACATGCAGCTCTGGAACGCGCACAACCCGTTCCGCGCCGTGCTGCTCTGCGCCGACGGCCACATGGTGCTCTGGGAGTACAAGGGGCCCAAGCTCGGGCTGCTGTCGGACTTCAACCCGGCGGTGGCCGAGATCCGCTCGGGCGCCTCGATGTTCTACTTCTCGACCGGCGACCGGTCGGAGGAGGCGGCGCGCGACTTCACCGGCCAGGTGGCCGAGGTGATGGCCGCGCGGTGCGGCGGCGGGCGCCGCCTCGCGGTCGACAAGATCATGCTCTCGGGCTTCCGCGCGCTCGCGGCCGCGGGCTTCGAGGTGATCGACGGCGAGCCGGTCACCGAGCGCACCCGCGCCGTCAAGGGCCCCGACGAGATCCGCGCCATGCGCTGCGCGATGCATGCCTGCGAGCGCGCCGTCGCCGCGATGGAGGCGGCCTGCGCGCCCGGGCTCTCCGAGGACGAGGTCTGGGCCGTGCTCCACGCCGAGAACATCCGCCGCGGCGGCGAGTGGATCGAGACGCGCCTCCTCGCCTCGGGCCCGCGCACCAATCCCTGGTTCCAGGAATGCGGGCCGCGGGTGATCCGGCCGAACGAGATCGTCGCCTTCGACACCGACCTCGTCGGCTGCTACGGCATGTGCTGCGACATCTCGCGCACCTGGTTCGTCGGCGAGGGCGAGCCGACGGGCGAGATGCGCCGGCAGTTCCGCGTCGCCCGCGAGCACATCGCCGAGAACATGGCCCTGCTCGCCCCCGGCGTCGCGCTCGACGATCTGGTCTTCGGCGGCCACCGGCTGCCCGCGGAGTTCGTCCCGGGGCGCTACTCCTGCAAGTTCCACGGCGTCGGCCTCTGCGACGAGTGGCCCCACGTGAACTACCCCGAGGACCACAAGCCCGGCGCCTTCGACGCGGTGCTCGAGCCCGGCATGGTGCTCTGCGTCGAGGCGCTGGTGCAGGCCGAGGGCGGGGACTTCGCGATCAAGCTCGAGGACCAGGTGCTGATCACCGAGACCGGCCACGAGAACCTCACGCGCTACCCCTTCGACGCGCGCCTGTCCGCCTGATCGGGGCGGCGGTCGGCCGCGGCGGGCCGGCCGCCGCGCCCGGCGGCTCAGTCCTCGGCGCCGGTCGCCACGCTGATCACCACGAGGACGGTGGCCACCACGGCCTGAACGATCGCACGCATCGCAACACTCCCTCTCGGTCACGCAACGGCTCCGGTGTCGCGCGGCCTCGGGGCGGCAGTTGGACGAAAGCGGGGAGCGGCCGGGGCAGGCGATGGCGGGATCGCCATCACCGCGGCCGGCGCGCCCGGCGCCCCGGACCGATGTCCCCGGCCGGGCCGGGCGCCAAAAGGGGAATCGCGGCGCCCTAGGGCGCCGCGACCCGTTGGGGGGCCCCCCGACACCCGGGGGGGCCCGGGGAGCGCGGGGAGGACGCGGGTAGGGTCAGGCCCCCGCCCCCCGGCCGCCCGGGGGGGGCCGCGCCCCATCGGCGCCCCCCCCGCCCCCCCCCCCCCCCGCGACCGTTTCGGAGGCCCCCCGACACGCGGGAGGCCCGGGAGAGCGCGGTCTGTCCGCGGCTCGGGTCAGACCTCCGCGCCCGTCGCCACCGCGAAGGCGGTCGCGACGACCGTCAGCACGGCGGCCAGCGCTTTCGCCAGCACCTTAAGATTGTTGCTCATGCCTCTGCCTCAGTTCGTTTTTTTGTGATGACAGCATTACCGCCGCCGGTCGCGACCGCCAAGCCTGACGGCCGCCCGGGAGCCGATCCCGCGCGCGGGCGTTGCGCCGGGGACACGGCGCGCGGGATCGCCCGCGCCCGCCGCCCGGGTCAGGACTTCGCCGGATAGGTGTGCTCGGCCGCGGGGAAGCGGCGCTCGCGCACCTCCTCGGCGTATTGCCCGACCGCCGCGCGCATCATCTCCTCCATGGTGCCGTAGCGCTTCACGAAGGTCGGCACCCGCGGCATCAGCCCCACCATGTCCTCGAAGACGAGGATCTGCCCGTCGCAGCCCGCGCTTGCCCCGATGCCGACGGTCGGGATCGCGAGCTCGGCGGTCAGCCGGTCGGCCAGCTCGGGCGCCACGCCCTCCACCACCACGGAGAACGCGCCGGCCGCCTCGACCGCGCGCCCGTCCTCCACCACCTCGTCGAACCGCTCCGAGTCGCGCACCGCGCGAACGCCGCCCGCGGTGTTCATCGCCTGCGGCATCAGCCCGACATGCCCCATCACCGGGATGCCGCGGCGCGTGAGGTGCCGGATCGTCGGCGCCATCTCGACGCCGCCCTCGAGCTTCACCGCGTGGCAGCCCGTCTCCTTGACCACGCGCGCGGCGTTGCGGAAGGCCTGCTCCGGGCTCTCCTCGAAGCTGCCGAAGGGCATGTCGACGACGACGAGCGCCTTGTCGGCGCCGCGCACCACCGCCTGCCCGTGCATGATCATGTGCTCGAGCGTCACGCCGAGCGTGTTGGGCAGGCCGTGGATCACCATGCCGAGGCTGTCGCCCACCAGCAGCAGGTCGCAGACCGCGTCGCAGATCCGCGCCACATGGGCCGTGTAGGAGGTGAGGCAGACGAGCGGCGCGCCCCCCTTTCGCGCGGTGAAGGCCGGCACCGTCATGCGCCGGCGCCGTCCGCTCCCCTCGGGCGCGCCGTCCGCCTCGGGCTCGGCGATCGCGGCCTTTTTCGAGATCGTGCTCCGGGTCGACATGGGGCTCCTCCCTCCCGCGGGGCTGCCGGCCGCGCGGCGCGGCGCGTCGCGGCGCAGCATAGCGGAGCGGGACCGCCGGCGGCACCGGTTTCGCCGGGCCCGGGCGGGCCGCGCTGTCACGATTTCCTGACAGGGCGTCGCAGGATCGCGCTGACACCCTTTTGCGCGCCGGAGCCACCGCCTAGACTGCGTGCAACCGGAGCGCGGGCGCCGCCCGCCCGGCCGAGTGGGCCGACGAGCCCGGAGACCCGACGCCCATGCGCGCGACCGCCCGACCGATCCTCGCCGCCGTCCTCGCCCTCGCGGGCCTCGCCGCGGCGCCCGCCCCCCGCGCCGAGGACCGGCCGGCGGTGCGGGTGATGGTGCTCGAGGTCGGCTCGCAGGCGCTCGAGGATCGCCTGGCGGTGCCGGGGCGCACCCGCGCCAACCGCCGGGTCGAGGTCGAGGCCGAGACCACCGGGCCCGTGATCTCCACGCCGCTGCGGCGCGGCGCCCGGGTCGCGGCGGGCGACCTGCTCTGCCGGATCGACCCCGGCTCGCGCCCGGCCCAGCTCCGCGAGGCCGAGGCGCGCCTCGCCGAGGCGCGGGCCGACGCCGCGGCCGCCGCCAGCCTCTCGGCCAAGGGCTTCGCCGCCGAGACCACGCGCATGACCCGCGAGGCCGAGCTCGGCGCCGCCGAGGCGCAGGTCGACCTGATGCGTCTCGAGATCGACCGTCTCGAGATCCGCGCGCCCTTCGCCGGGCTCCTCGAGACCGACGCCGCCGAACTCGGCAGCCGGCTCGAGGCCGGCGAGACCTGCGCCACCGTGATCGATCTCGCGCGGATCCGGGTCAGCGGCTTCGTCGCCGAGCGCGCGGTCGACCGGCTGACCCTCGGCGCGCCGGCCCGCGTGCGCCTCGTCACCGGCCGCGAGGCCGAGGGGCGGCTGAGCTTCATCGCCGCGGTCGCCGACCCCGACACCCGCACCTACGAGGTCGAGGTGACGATCGACAATGCCGACGGCGCGATCCGCGACGGCATGACCGCCGAGCTGATCCTCGCCCTGCCGCCGGTGCGCGCCCACCGCCTGCCGCAATCGGCGCTCACGCTCGACGACGACGGACGCCTCGGCGTGCGTCTCGCCGAGGACGGCGCGGCGCGCTTCGTCCCCGTCTCGGTGCTGACCGACCGGCGCGACGGCGTCTGGGTCACGGGCCTCCCGGAGACGGCGCGCGTGATCGTGGTCGGGCAGGATTTCGTCCGCGACGGCGGGCGGGTCGAGGCGGTCGAGATCGGCTGGGGCGACCTCGGATGACGGGCCGCCTTGCGGGACAGGCGCCGGGCCTCGTCGGCTGGTGCGCGGCGCGCGCGCGGATGATGCTCGCGCTGATCGTGATCTCGCTCGGCGCCGGGCTCGTCTCCTATCTCTCGCTGCCCAAGGAGGGCTCGCCGGACATCGACGTGCCGGTCCTCTACGTCTCGGTGGCGCTGCCGGGCGTCTCGGCGGCGGACGCCGAGCGCTTCCTCGTCAAGCCGATGGAGGCCGAGCTGCGCGGGCTCGAGGGGCTCGAGGAGATCACCGGCATCGCCTCCCTCGGCCATGCCGGCATGGTGCTCGAGTTCGACTTCGGCTGGGACAAGGACGCGATCCTCGCCGATGTCCGCGCCCGGCTCGACCAGGCGGAGGCGGAGTTCCCCGACGAGGCCGAGGAGCCCACCATCACCGAGGTCAATCTCGGGCAGTTCCCGGTGCTCGTGGTCTCGCTCTCGGGCGACGTGCCCGAACGCACGCTGCTCCGCCGCGCCACGGAGCTCGAGCGCGAGATCGAGGCGCTGACGCCGGTGCTCGCGGCCGATCTCGCGGGCCACCGCGACGAGATGATCGAGGTGCTCGTCGATCCGCTGCTGCTCGAGAGCTACGACATCACGGCGCAGGAGCTCCTCGAGACGGTCGAGCGCAACAACCGCCTCGTCGCCGCCGACAGCGTGGAGAGCGGCACGGCCGCGTTCCCGGTGTCGGTGCCGGGCTCCTTCGAGACGCCCGAGGAGGTGATGGCGCTGCCCGTCAAGGTCTCGGGCGACCGGGTGGTGCGCGTCGGCGATCTCGGCGAGATCCGGCGCACCTTCGAGGACCCGACGGGCCATGCCCGCTTCAACGGCGAGCGGGCGATCTCGCTGCAGGTGACGAAGCGGCTCGGCGAGAACATCATCGAGACCGTCGAGGTCGTGCGGGCGACCGTGGCGGCGCGCGTCGCCGCCTGGCCGGAGCCCTTGACGGCCGCGGTCGAGGTCGGCCTCTCGATGGACCAGTCGGCGCAGGTCACCGCGATGGTCGACCAGCTCGAGAACGCCGTGCTGACCGCCATGCTGCTCGTGATGCTGGTGGTGCTGGCGAGCCTCGGGCCGCGCCCGGCGCTGCTCGTCGGCTTCGCGATCCCGGCCTCGTTCCTGCTCTCCTTCGGGCTGATGGCCGCGCTCGGCATGTCGGTCAACAACATGACGATGTTCGGCCTGATCCTCGCGGTCGGCATGCTGG
>CAZWDE010000187.1:0-6681 GCA_964632555.1 uncultured Limibaculum sp. | reverse complement strand
CTTGTTGAGCACCACGATCGGGCGGAGGCCGAGCGCCAGCGCCTTCGAGGTCACGAACTTGGTCTGCGGCATCGGTCCCTCGGCCGCGTCGACGAGCAGCACGACGCCGTCGACCATCGAGAGGATGCGCTCGACCTCCCCGCCGAAATCGGCGTGCCCGGGCGTGTCGACGATGTTGATCAGCGTCTCCTTCCAGCGCAGGCTCGTGCACTTGGCGAGGATCGTGATGCCGCGCTCGCGCTCCAGCGCGTTCGAGTCCATCGCCCGCTCGGCCACCGCCTGGTTCTCGCGGAAGGCGCCGGACTGCTTCAGCAGCTGGTCGACCAGGGTCGTCTTGCCATGGTCGACATGGGCGATGATGGCGATGTTGCGCAGATCCACGGGATCCTCCTCGGCCGTCGGGCGCCCTTCCTATGACCGGAGCGCTGCGCTGCGGCAAGACCTTTGCCGCCGAGATGCGCGCGATCCGCGTGTTTCCGATCGGAAACTTCCGGGTCGAATTGCGACGGGCGTTTCCGTATACTCCCGCCGGACCGGTCCGGTGGAGACCGGTGACCGAGACAGAAGGGAGGTCCCATGACCGAACCGAAATCGATCGTGATTCTCGGCGCGT
Source organism: uncultured Limibaculum sp. (assembly GCA_964632555.1). Classification (GTDB taxonomy): domain Bacteria; phylum Pseudomonadota; class Alphaproteobacteria; order Rhodobacterales; family Rhodobacteraceae; genus Thermohalobaculum. The sequence continues at coordinate 6,068 of CAZWDE010000187.1, read as the reverse complement.
CCTACGGCTCGCTGCTCGGGATCAAGCTGCTCATGGCCGGGCACGACGTGACGCTCGTCGGCCTGCCGGAGGAGGCCGAGCGGCTTGCCGCCGAGGGCGTGACGGTGCGCATCCCCGTGGCCGGCCGCGCGGACAAGGTGGCCGTGGCGAGCCGCGACCTGCCCGGCCGGCTCTGCGCGACCACGCCGGCCGAGGCCGACCCCGCCGCCGCCGACCTCGTGGCGCTCGCGATGCAGGAGCCGCAATACCGCGCGCGCGAGATCCGCGACCTGCTGGCCCGCGTCGACGGCGCCGGCACGCCCATGATGTCGATCATGAACATGCCGCCGCTCCCCTATCTCGCGCGGCTGCCCGGGATCGACGTCGCCGCGCTCCGCCACTGCTCGGCCGACGCGACGGTGTGGGACGCGGTCTCGCCGGCGCGGATCACGCTCGCGAGCCCCGACCCGCAGGCCTTCCGGCCCGACCCCGGCGACCCGACGCGCCTCGAGGTGACGCTGCCGACCAACTTCAAGGTCGCCCGCTTCGAGAGCGACGCGCACACCGCGCTCCTCCGCGGCCTCGCCGAGGACATCGAGGCGGCGCGGCACGAGGTGGCGGGCGAGCGGATCGCGCTGCCGGTCAAGCTCAAGGTGCACGAGAGCCTCTACGTGCCGCTCGCCAAGTGGGCGATGCTGATCACCGGGAACTACCGCTGCGTGGGCGAGACCGAGATGATCCCGATCCGCGAGGCGGTGCACGCGGACCCCAAGGCCTCTCGCGCGATCTACGACTGGGTGTGCGATCTCTGCGTGGGGATCGGCGCCGACCCCGCCGACATGGTGCCCTTCGAGAAATACGCCCGCGCCGCCGAGGGGCTGGCCAAGCCCTCGTCCGCGGCGCGCGCGCTGGCGGCGGGGGCGCCCAACATCGAGCGGGTCGACGCCCTCGTCCAGGCGATCGCGCGAAGCCGCGGGCGCGGCCTGCCGGCGCTCGACGCCATCGTCGCGCGGGTCGACCACTGGCTCGAGCGCAACCGGGCCAAGGCGGCCTGACGGGCCGCGGCCGGATCGGGGCCGGGCGGGGGCCCGGCCGGCACGCCCGCGCCGGGGCTCAGGCCTGGCCCGAGATCCAGGTGCGGGTCCAGCCGATGGCGGCCTCGACCTGGTCCTCGTGCCGCCGCGTGAGCTCGAGATTGGCCACCGTCGGCCCGGCGAAGGGGAGACGGGCCAGCCTGTCCCAGGGCAGCGAGCCGCGGCCGGGCGGCAGGTGCAGGTCGCCGAGGCCGAAGAGGATCGTCTCGGACCGCGAATAGGGGCTGAAGGTCTTGGCCGCGCCGAAGCTGTCGTGCACGTGCAGGTGGCGCGTCAGCGGCGCGAGGCGCTCCAGTTCGGCCAGCGGGTCGTAGCCGCGCTCGTCGGCGTTGATGAAGGCGTGGCTGAAGTCGATCGTCGCGCGGATGTTCGGATGGCCGACCCCCTCGATCTGCGCGGCGAGCTCGGCCGGCGAGGCGGTCCACTGGTCGACCCGGCCGAACAGCGTCTCGACGCAGAGCATCACGCCCGCATCCGCCGCGTGCGGGCCCATCTCGGCCAGCGCCTCGCGCTCCATCGCCAGCATCCCCGCGCGCTGCGCCGCCGAGACCGCCGGCAGGAGCCCCGCGTGGTGGACCTGCGCCGTCGCGCCGAGGCGGTTCGCCACCTCGAGGCAGGCGCGGCAGGCGTCCTTCTGCAGCGCGAGGTGACGCGCGTCGGTGAAGGTCGACATGATCGGCCCGTGGACCGTGTAGCCGAAGGGCCGGTCGGCGCAGATCGCCTCGAGCTCGGCCATCCGGTCGCCATAGAGGCGGCAGCCGCCGATCACCTCGAAATTGGCGAGGGCGAGCTCGACCGAGTCGATCTCCAGCGTCTCGAACCAGTCGAGCGTCGCGCCGAGATCGGCGAGCGTGTTCGCGAAATCCGCCGTGCTGAGCCCCACTCCGGAAATCGCCGCCATCGCCCGCTCCCTCGCTGCTGCCGGGCGGACGGTGGCCGAAGGCGACCGCCTCCGCAAGGGGCGGCGATGCCGCGCGTCGCGGGCGCGCGCGGGCCGTTTGCAGGCCCGGTCCGCTGCGCTAAGCCGTGGCGGCGGCAGGCAGGGGAGGCGCTCCATGAAGGCGATGCGCGTGCACGAGACCGGCGGGCGGCTGATCGCCGACGACGTGGCGCCGCCCGAGGCGGGACCGGGCGAGGTGGTGATCGAGGTGCTCGCGGCGGGGGTGAACTTCGCCGACACGCTGATGGTCGCGGGCACCTATCAGGAGAAGCACCCGATGCCCTTCGCGCCCGGCATCGAGGTCGTGGGCCGGGTCGTCGAGCTCGGCGAGGGGGTCCGCACGCCGGCGCTCGGGCAGCGGGTCGCGGCGATCTGCGGCGCGGGCGGCTTCGCCGAGGCGGTGGCGGTGCCGGCCTCGGCCTGCGTCGCGGTGCCCCGCGACATGCCGGACGAGGTCGCGGCGGTGCTCCAGGTCGCCTACGGCACCGCGCATGTGGCCTTCACGCGCCGGGCGCGGCTCCAGCCCGGCGAACGGCTGCTGGTGCTCGGCGCGGCCGGCGGGGTCGGGCTCACCGCCGTCGAGATCGGGCGGCTGATGGGCGCCGAGGTGATCGCCGTCGCGCGCGGTCGCGAGCGCCTCGCGCTGTGCGAGGCCGCGGGCGCGCATCACCTGATCGACAGCGAGACCGACTATCTGCCGAGCGCGGTGAAACGGCTCGGCGGCGCCGACGTGGTCTATGATCCGGTCGGCGGCGAGCAGTGGGAGCAGGCGATGCGGGCGGCCAACCGCGAGGCGCGCCTGCTGCCGATCGGCTTCGCGAGCGGCCAGATCCCGCAGATCCCCGCCAACATCCTGCTGGTGAAGAACCTCACCGTCATCGGGCTCTACTGGGGCGGCTACGCCAGTTTCGCGCCCGAGGTGCTGGCGGCCTCCCTCGCCGAGCTCGTCGCGTGGCACGCCGAGGGCAAGATCCGGCCCCATGTCCCGCATCTCTTCGCGCTCGAGGACGCCAACGAGGCGCTCGACCTGCTTCGCGAGCGGCGGGCGACCGGCAAGATCGCCCTCGTCGTCGGCCGCTTCGGGCAGGCGCGCGGGCCGCTCACCTTCGGCGGCTGAGCCGTCAGGCCCGGTCGCGTCCGCGCAGACCGGCCGGCAGCGCGAGCAGCCCGGCGATCCCGCACATCGCGATCGGGAACATGGTGAACACGCCGAAGCCGAAGCCCCAGTACATCCCCGCGCTCGACGCGATCATCAGCAGCGCGCCCCAGATCGGCGCCGAGGGCGCCATCGCGCCGCCGGCGATCGCGAGGATCGGCGAGAACAGGCTGATCAGCCGCGTCACCATCGGATCCTCGGGCGGCTGGTCGAGATCGGCCTCGAAGCCGGTCTGCGCCTCGACCTGCTCGATCGCGCCGAAGAGCCACGACCAGAGCTCGGCGAACCCGTAGCCGAAGAAGCCGACCGCCATCCCGACGACGCCGCCGATGATGCCGAGAACCATCGCCGCGTTGAGCATCCCGGTCCCCTTTCGCCCTCACGCCGCGGCGGTCTGCACCTCGCCGCCATAGGCCGCCCGCAGCGTCGCCGCGAGCGAGTCGACCGGCGTGCCGATCGCCTGCCGCCCGCGATACATCACGATGCGGCTCGACGGCAGTTCCGGCAGCTGCCCGCCATGCGGGATCGGCTCGAGATAGCGGCTGACGCCCACCTTGAGCATCGCGTGCACCGCCAGATCGGCCGAGACGCAGGCTTCGACGGTGCGCGTCGCGCCGGTGTCGACCGCGTTCTCCCACGGGATGCCCGCCGCGTCGAGCGCGTCCTGCGCCCAGGGGCGGAAGAGGCACTGCCGCTCGAAGGCGATGCGCAGCGGCCGCTCGCGCCACGCGCTGCCGCCCGGCGCGCCGACCCAGAGGAGCGGCTCGACCGCGAGCAGCTCGCCGTCCGCCCCCGGCGCGCTCTCGGTGGTGAGGATCAGGTCGAGCTCGCCCGCCCCGAGCATCTCCTTGAGATTGGTGGTGTAGGACGAGACCAGATGGATCTTCACGCGCGGGAACTCGCGGTCGAACTGGCGCAGCACGCCCGGCATGTGCGGGTAGACGATGTCCGTCGGCACGCCGAGCCGCACCTCGCCCTCGAAGCCCGCATGCATCATGCGGCTGATCACCTCGTCGTTGATCGCGAGGATCCGTCGGCCGTAGCTCAGCAGCTGCTCGCCGTGACCGGTCAGCGCGACGCGCCGGCCGGCGCGGTCGAGCAGCGGCAGCTGCAGCATGTCCTCGAGCCGCTTGATCTGCATCGAGACCGCCGACTGCGTGAGGTGGAGCTGATGCGCGGCGCGGGTGACGCCCCCGGTTTCGGCCACCGTGACGAAGCTCCGGAGCGCGGTGAGATCGAGATTCCGGATCATGCATAAGCCTCCCTGATGACGGACGACATTATAATTCATTTTGGTGATGAATTTCCATCCCTCATATTCCTCGCACGCGGAGATTGGAGGCTCGCCATGAAACCTGTCGCTGCAACGATCGGCACCATCCGGCCCCGGCGCCGGCTCCGGCTGCCCCTCGCCGAATGGATCGCGGTCGCGCAGGAGCGCCGCGCGCTCGCCCGTCTCGATCGCCGGGGGCTTGCGGATATCGGCCTCGACCGGGCGTCGGCGCTGCGCGAGGCGCGTCGCCCGTTCTGGGACCTGCCGCAGGGGCGCTGAGCCCTCAGCCGAGCGGGTAGTCCGCGAGCATCTCGTAATGCGCGCCCGCCTTGCCGAGGCGGGAGCGCCAGAGGCCGAAGGCGTCCGCCGCGACCGGCCCGGCGCGCAGCCCGGCATGGGTCTCGACATAGCGGTGGAGCGCGGCCGCGTCCTCGCCGGCGGGCGGGGCCGCGAACCGGGCAAGCGTGACATGAGGGCGGAACCGCTCGCGGCGGAGCGCGATGCCGGCCGTCTCGGCGGCGCTCCGGACGCGGGCCGCGAGGTGCGCGAGCGCCGGATCGGGCCGGACGACGGCATGGAGCGTGCGCGGCTCGCGCCCGCCGAACATGCCGAGCCCGTCGATCGCGACCGGAACCGGCTCGGCCCGGATCTCGGCGAGGGCGTGGTGGAGGTCCTCGACGACGGGCTCCTCCTGCTCGCCGAAGAAGGCGAGCGTCACGTGCAGCCCGTCGGGATCGACCGCGCGGCCCACGGGAATCGCGGCCTGCGCCGCGAGCAGCCGGGCCTCGATCGTCGCCGGCAGCGGCAGGGCGGCGAAGCAGCGGATCACCGGCGTCTCCGGCGGGGTGCGGCGCCTTGGTGAGAGAAACGTCTCGTGCAGGCCATGTGTCGGCTTGAAACCCTTTCTTGCCTCGCCGATATTTCCGAGCGATGTGGACTGGTATGCTTCCGGTCCGTGGGGGCAACGGAAACAAACCGAAAGGTGCGAGATGGCAACTCCGAATTACGTGCGCAACCAGGCGATCGGCACGGCGACAGCCGCGGAAATCGATGCCGGCCTGCGCGCCCACATGAACAAGGTCTACGCCCTGATGGGCGGGGCGATGATCATCTCGGCGGTCGTCGCCTACATCTTCGGGCAGGACCTCAACGCCTATGTCGACGCCGCGCGCGCCGCGGGCTCGCTCGACGCCGCCTCGGTGCAGAACTCGACCGCGCTGATCCCGGTCGGGCTCGTCGAGGCGATCTACTTCTCGCCGCTCAAGTGGGTGGTGATGCTGGCGCCGCTCGCCTTCGTGTTCGGCTTCGGCTTCATGATGCACAAGATGTCGGCGGCCACCGCCAACACGGTGTTCTGGGTCTTCGCCGGCGTGATGGGCCTGTCGATCTCGTCGATCTTCGCGGTCTACACCGGCATCTCGATCGCCCAGACCTTCGTCGCCACGGCGGCCGCCTTCGGCGCGATGTCGCTCTACGGCTACACCACGCAGAAGGACCTGTCGGGCTGGGGCACGTTCCTGTTCATGGGCGTGATCGGCCTGATCGTCGCGTCGCTGCTCAACATCTTCTTATTCGAGAGCTCGGCGCTGCAGTTCGCGATCTCGCTGCTCGGCGTGCTGATCTTCG
>CAZWDE010000186.1:0-6688 GCA_964632555.1 uncultured Limibaculum sp. | reverse complement strand
GGTCCGTGGCAGGCGGCGCAGTGCTCGGCGTAGAGCGCGCCCGCCCCCGGCCCGGCGGCCGCAGCGGCCGACACCCCGGCCAGCACGCCGAGAAGGCCGAAGGCCGCGCCCCGGACCGCGGCGGCAAGCCGGGCCCGAGCGGCCGCTCCGCGCGCCGTGCGGGCGCCGAAGAGGGTCGGGAGCGACCCGATGAGGCGCCCGACGCGCGCGCCCCCGGCCCGCCTAGGGCGCGCGTCAGTGGAAGCGATGGACCGGGTCATGGCGCTTGCCTCGGAACGGGGTGACGGCGAGCCGCTCGCCGGGCGCGACGCCGATCTCGGCGTCCTCGAGATAGCAGGCGGGGTCCTCGGCCCACGGGTCGCCCGTGAGCTGCAGCGCGCGGATCCGGGTGTTGCCGCCGCAGACCGGCTGGTAGGCGCAGGCGCCGCAGCGCCCCTTGAGCGGGCGCGGCCGCCGGCGGAGCTCGGCGAGCATCGGGTCGTCGCCGGTCCAGAGCTCGGTGAAGGGCCGGGTCTTCACGTTGCCGATGGTGTAGTCCGACCAGTAGGTGTCCGGGTGCACGCGGCCGAGCGTGTCGATGTTTGCGACGCCGACGCCCGACGCGTTGCCGCCCCACGCCTCGAGCCGGGCGCGCAGATCCGCGACGCGCCCCGCCGGGAAGCGCGCCTCGGCCCAGCGCAGGAAATGCACCGCGTCGGCGTCGTTGTTGCCGGTGACGATCTCGAAGGGATCGCCCGCCTCCGCGGCGGCCCAGGCGCGCTCGATCAGCGCGTCCATCGCCGCGCGCGCGCGGGCGCGGCTCGCGTCCTCGCCCCGGTGCTTGTCGCCGCGGCCGGCATAGACGAGGTGGGAGAGGTAGAACTTGTCGACCCCCTCGGCCTCGCAGAGCGCGAGGATCTGCGGCAGCTGGCCCTCGTTGTCCGCCGTCATGGTGAAGCGCAGCCCCACCTTGATGCCGCGCGCCTTGGCCGCGCGCACGCCCGCGAGCGCCTGCGCGTAGGCGCCGGCGCGGCCGCGGAACCAGTCGTTGGTCGCGCCGATGCCGTCGATCGAGATGCCGACATAGTCGAACCCGATCGCGGCCACCCGGTCGGCGGTGGCGCCGGTCAGCGCGGTGCCGTTGGTCGAGAGCGCGAGATAGGTGCCGAGGCCGCGCGCCCGCTCGGCGATCGCGAAGAAGTCGCGCCGCGAGAGCGGCTCGCCGCCCGAGAGAATGAGCGCGGGGATGCCGAAGCCGTCGAGATCGTCGAGCACCGCCATCGCCTGTTCGGTGGTGAGCTCGCCCGGGAAGTCGAGATCGGCCGAGACCGTGTAGCAGTGCCGGCAGAGCAGGTTGCAGCGCCGGGTGAGATTCCAGATCACCACCGGCCGCACCGGGCCGCGGCGCGGAGCGGGCGGGGCCGCGGGCTCGGGCCGGGCGAGCTGGCGCATGTAGCGCGAGAGGCGGAACATCAGGTCTTCTCCCGTGGCTTCAGGCGGAGCCCGCTCTTTTTGAGGATGCGGGTCGAATAGAGGATGTCGTGGCCGCGGCAGTCCTCGCCGAGCAGGTCCCGGATGGCCGCGCGCTTCGCCTCCACCTCGGCGCGGTCGCGGCCGTGGACCATGGCGAAGAGCGTGTAGGGCCAGTCGGGCAGCGCGCGCGGACGGAGATAGCAGTGGGTGACGAACCCGAGCGCGCCGACGCGGCGGCCGAGCGCCTCGGCCTTCGCGTCCGGCACGTCCCAGACCGTCATCCCGTTGGCCGCGAGCCCGAGCGCGTAGTGGTTGGGCGCGGCGCCGATCCGCCGGATCACGCCGCGCGCGAGCAGGTCGGCGAGGCGCCCGGTCACCTCGCTCTCCGCGAGGCCGAGGCGCTCGGCGAGCGCGGCGTAGGGGCGGGGCACGAGCGGCAGGCCGCCCTGCGTCGCCTCGATCAGCCGGCGGTCGGTCGGGTCGAGCCTCATGCCGCCACCCGGAAGCCGACGAAGAACTCCGCGAGCTTGGGGAAGCGGAGCACGGCGAGGCCCGTTTCCGCCTCGATGGCGCGGGCCGCGGCCTCGATCCCCTCGGGCGTCTCGGTGGCGAGCACGAACCACATGTTGAGCCGGTGCTCGCGGGCGTAGTTGTGCGCGACCTCCTCGTGGGCGTTGACGCGCTCGGCCACGGCGTCGAAGCGGTCCTCCGGCACCGCCATCGCGCAGAGGCAGAAGGCGCCGCCGAGCGCCGCGGCGTCGAAGAACGGCCCGAAGCGGGTGATCACCCGGCTCTCGCGGAGCCGGGACAGGCGCCCGATCAGCTCGGCCTCGCCGAGCCCGAGCCGCGCCGCCGCCTCGGCATAGGGCCGGGGCGAGAGCGGAAAGCCCTCCTGCAGCGCGTTGAGGATCGCGCGATCGGTGTCGTCGAGGTCGGTCATGCGGTCTCTCCCGGCGCCGTCGCGCGCGCGACCATCGCGCCCCGCTGCTTGAAGCAGCGGGTGCTGAAGAGGATCGCGCGCGGCGCCGCGTCGAGCCCGGCGGCCGACTGCGCCGCGGCGAGGCTCTGCATCGCCTCGTCGCGCGAGCGCGCGTGGACCATGGCGTAGAGCGTGTAGGGCCAGACCGCCGCCGGGCGCCGCTCGTAGCAGAGCGTGACGCCGGGCTGTGCCGCGAGTGCGGGGCCCGCGCGGTCGATCTCCTCGGGCGCGAGCCGCCAGACCACCATGGCGTTCGATGTCCAGCCGAGCGCGCGGTGGCGCAGGATCAGCCCGAGCCGCGAGATCACCCCGGCGGCGAGCAGCCGCCGGATGCGCGCGATCACCACCGCCTCGCCGCAGCCGAGCCTTCGGCCGAGCGCGGCATAGGGGCGGGCGACGAGCGCCAGCCCCTCGGTCAGCGCCTGCATCACGGCGCGGTCCTCGGCCGCGATGCCGGTGATCTCCGGCGCGGGTGGCGCGGCCGGCATCCGCCCGCCCCCGGCGAGCGGGAAGCCGAGATCGATGTTGAACGGGCGCACGAGCGGCAGGTCGAGCACGTCGAGCCCGCTCGCCCGGCCGATCCGGGCGAGCGTCGCGTCGACCTCGGCGCGGTCGGGCCCGGTCGCGACGAACCAGAGGTTCCAGGCGTGCTCGCGCAGATAGGAGTGGTTGACGCCGGGCTCGGCGCCGATCGCGGCGGCCACCTCCTCGATCCGGTCCTCGGGCGCGGCGACGGCGGCGAGCGTGCTCGCGCCCGCCGTGTTGGGCCGGAGCGTCGCGCCGAGGCGGCCGATCGCGCCCTCGCCCGAGAGGCGCCGCAGCCGCGCGATCACCTCCTCCGCCCCGAGGCCCGCCGCCTCGCCCACCGCCTCGAAGGGGCGGGGCACGAGCGGAAAGCCGCGCTGCCAGCGGTCGAGCAGCGCGAGATCGGCGGGGTCGAGGGCGCCGGCCATCGCCCTCAGAGCCCCGTCCGGTGCGCGCGCGCGGTGAAGAAGATGCCCGAGGGGCTGTCGGCCGGGATCTCGGCGAGCACCTCGAGGCTGCGGGTGTCGCGCACCTCGATCCGGTTCGCGTCGCGCACCGAGAGCCAGACCTCCGCGCCGCGCGGGGCGAATTCGAGGTGGAGCACCGCCGGGCCGGGCGCGAGCGTCGCGACGATCTCGCCCGACGGCGTGTCGATCACCTGCACGCGGCCGTTGTCGGGATGCGCGAAGGTGACCCAGACCTGCCGCCCGTCGGGCCGGGCGACCGCGAAGACCGGCTGGCCGAGCACCGCCGTCCGCCCGATCTCCTCGAAGCTTCGCGCGTCGACCCAGAGCACCTCGTGCCGCCCGACCGCCGGAAGCGCGAACCGCCCGCCCGCGAGCGCCCAGCCCTCGAGATGGGGCATCTTGTAGACCGGGAGCGGCGCCTCGCCCCGGCCGTAGCCCGCGAGGATCTGTCGCGCGGCCGGCGGATCGGCCCAGAGGTCGAGCATGGCGAGCCCGTCCTCGCCGAAGAGCCCCGCGACATAGGTGCGCCCGTCGCCGGTGATCAGCGCGTCGTAGGGGTTCTCGCCCACGTCCGCGATCCGGGTGATGGCGGGGTCCGGGCCGGCGGAGAAGTCCGCGATCCAGATCTCCCCGCGGTCCCAGAGCGCGAAGACGAAGCGCCGCCCCGGCGCGTCGACGAGGCCGACGGTCTTGGCGCCGGTCGGGATGTCGGCGACCGGCGCGAGGGTGTCGGCGTCGAAGACGCGCACGCCGCCCGGCTCGTAGTTCGACACCGCGACGAGCGTGCCGTCGTCGGAGATCGCGCCGCCGATCGCGTTGCCGGCCTGCACGACGCGGGCGGCGACCGCGCCCTCGAGCAGGTCGACCTTGCTGAGACCGCCGTCGCGCCCGAAGACATAGGCGAAGCGCTCGTCGGGCGAGAAGACGACCGAGGCGTGGGAGAGATCGCCGAGCCCCCCGACCCGGCCGACCGCCGCGCGCTCGGAACGGTCGACGATCAGGAGCGAGCCGGAGGCGCGCTCGACGACCACGCCGAGATCGCCGGTGGCGCGCAGCTCGGCGCCCGGCGCGCGGTTGACCAGCACCGTGACCGCGAGCGCCGCGACGAGCAGCCATTGCGCGAGGCGGCGGGTCATCGCGCGCCGGTCGCGAGCAGATAGGTGGCGATCCATTCCGCCTCCTCCTCCGTGAGCAGCGGGCGCCAGGGCGGCATCGCCGTGCCGGGCACCCCGTCGAGAATGATCCGCGCGAGGCCCTCGGGGACATGGCCCGCGAGGGCGGACGCGCGGATGTCGGGCCCGAGCCCGCCCGAGAGCCGCATCCCGTGGCAGGCGCCGCAGTCGTGGCGCACCAGCCGCTCGAGCTCCGCGGCGCGCGGGCGGTCGATCCCGTCCGCGGCGGCGGGCGCGGCGACGAGCAGGGTCATCGCGAGGGCCGCCTCACGCATGGGCGGCCTCGAGCGCCGGGGGCGGCACCGCGAGGCGGGCGAGCACCGCGTCGGGGCAGGCGCGGTGGAGCGAGACCACCCGGCCGATCACGACGAGCACCGGGCCGGGCAGCCGCGCCGCGGCCATGGCCCCCGCCACCGTCGCGAGCCGGGCGACGAGCCGGCGCTCGCGCGGCGTCGTGGCCGAGGCGACGACGAGCACGGGCGTCGCGCCCGGGAGCCCGTGCCCGATCAGCCGGCTCGCGATCTCGGCGATGTTGGCCGCGCCCATATAGACCACCAGCGTCGTCGCCGGGTCGGCGAGACCCGCCCAGTCGAGATCGAGCGGCGCGTCGGCCCGGCAATGGCCGGTGACGTAGCGGACGCCGCCGGCGAGCCCGCGATGGGTGAGCGGGACGCCGGTGGCGGCCGCGGCCCCCTGCGCCGCGGTGATGCCCGGCACCACCTCGACCGGCACGCCGGCCTCGGCGAGCTCGGCCGCCTCCTCCGAGCCGCGGCCGAAGATGAACGGGTCGCCGCCCTTCAGCCGCACCACCGTGACGCCCGCGAGCGCGAGGTCGACGAGGATCGCGTTGATCCGCGCCTGCGGCACCGGATGCGCCCCCGGGGCCTTGCCGACCGGCACCATCCGCGCGGAGGCGGGCGCGAGCGCGAGGATCTCGGGCGAGACCAGCCGGTCGTAGACCACCGCCTCGGCCTGCCCGAGCGCCCGCGCGGCCTTCATCGTGAGCAGATCCGGGTCGCCCGGGCCCGCGCCCACGAGAAAGACCCGTCCGATGCGTTTCATGGTCGGCCTCCCGCCCGGCCGCGGGGACGGCGTCAGTAGACGTCGGCCCGCGTGTTGTAGACGTTGAACTTGCCGGTGGGCGTGACGAGGCCCGGATCCTTGATCACCTTCGCGACCTCGAGCGTCCGGTCGTCGATCACCACGATGGCCGATTCCTTGTCCGCGGCGTTCCAGACCGAGAACCAGATCTCCGTGCCCTGCCGGTTGAACTCGCCCTGCACGACGCGCGGCTGGCCCTCGGTGATCCCGGCCCACTCGACGATCGGCAGCTCGACATATTGCGGCTCTTCCTGGTCGAGCTCGTTCACCTTGAAGACCGCGATCGCGCCCGAGACCTCGGCCTCCGGGTTGAGCGGCGCGTCGACATAGAGGTGGTTCGACTCCGGGTGCGACTTGACGAAGAGCGAGCCGCCGCCGAGCGCCTCGAGCCGCTGCACCACCTTCCACGCGTGGTCGGGATGGCCCTCCGGGTCGGTGCCGATCAGCGAGACCGTGGCGTCGCCGAGATGCGAGGTCGCCCAGACCGGGCCGTAGACCGGGTGGTCGAGATTGGCGCCGCGGCCCGGATGCGGGGTCTCGCCCTCGCTGTCGAGGAGCGTGACGAGCGACCCCTCCTGCGTGTCGATCACCGCGATCTTGTTCCGCGCGTTGGCGGCGGTGAGGAAATACCGCTTGGTCGAGTCGAAGCCGCCGTCGTGGAGGAACCGCTCCGCCTCGATCTCGGTCACCGTCAGGTTCCTGATGTCGGAGTAGTCGACGAGCAGGATCTTGCCCGTCTCCTTGACGTTGACGATGAACTCCGGGCGATAGTGCGAGGAGACGATGGCGGCGACGCGCGGCTCCGGGTGGAACTCCTGGCTGTCGTAGATCATGCCGCGGGTCGACTTGATCTTGAGCGGCTCCAGCGTCGCCCCGTCCATGATCACGTATTGCGGCGGCCAGTAGCTGCCGGCGATGGCGTAGCGGTCTTCCCAGCCCTCCATCTTCGAGGTCTCGACCGAGCGCGCCTCGGAGCCGATCTTGATCTCGGC
>CAZWDE010000185.1:0-6695 GCA_964632555.1 uncultured Limibaculum sp. | reverse complement strand
GGGCGCCGACTGGATCGCCGCGACGGCGCAGCCCTCGATCGCCGATGTCGCGCTCTACAGCTACGTCGCCCACGCCCCCGAGGGCGCCGTCTCGCTCGAGCCCTTCCCCGCGATCCGCGGCTGGCTGGCCCGCATCGAGGCGCTGCCCGGCTTCGTGCCGATGCAGGCGAGCAAGGTCGGCCTCGCCGCCTGAGGCGGGGCCCTTCACCCGATCCGAGGAGAACCGACCGATGGCCGACAGCCTCATCACCCCCGCCGAGACCCGGGGCTTCCGCGACTACGCCGACGTCGCCGCCGCGCTCCAGCCCTATCTCGACGCCGCCCGCACCGGCGACGGCACGGGCATGCGCGCGAGCTGGTACGACCACGCCCACGTCGTCGGCTCGCTCGACGGTCAGCCGATCGATGTCGACGCGCGGGCCTTCTGCGACTTCATCGACCAGGTGGGCGGCTCCCCCGATGTCGAGGCGCGCATCGTCTCGATCGACGTCGCCGGGAACGCCGCCGCCGCCCGCGTCGAGTTCCTCAACTGGGGCGGCGCCCGCTACACCGACTTCTTCGTGCTCTACAAGCGCGACGGGGTCTGGAAGATCTCCGCCAAGGTCTACGACAGCCACGGCCGCAACTGAGCCCGCGCCCGGCCGGGCGCGCCCCGGCCGGCCTCCCGCTCGAGGAGATGACCCATGAAAGCCGCCGTGTTCGACCGTTTCGGCGGTCCTGACGTGCTCGAACTCCGCGAGGTCGCGACCCCCGAGCCGAAGCCCGGCGAGGTGCTGGTTCGCGTCCTCGCCGCCGGGATCAACCGGCTCGACCACTATCTGCGCGAGGGCTCGGTGACGACCGCGATCGCGCTGCCGCACGTGCTCGGCTCGGACGCCGTGGGCGTCGTGGCCGCGCTCGGCGAGGGCGTCACGGGATGGGCCGAGGGGGACCGCGTGATCCCGATGCCGGGCTATCCGACAGACCCCGCCGAAGCCGATCTCCGCCCGGTGTCGGCCGCGCCCTCATACCTGATCCGCGGCGTGGTCGAGGACGGCGCCTATGCCGAGTACATGACCGTGCCGGCGCGCTGGCTCTTGCGCGACACCACGGGCCTCGCGCCCGAGGAGGCGGCGACGCTGCCGATGGCGCTCACGACCGGCGTGCGCGCGGCCCGCGCCGTCGGCGGGGTCGGTCCGGGGCAGCGCGTGCTCGTCCATGCGGGCGCCTCGGGCACCGGCAGCGTCACCGTCCAGATCGCCAAGGCGCTCGGCGCCGAGGTGGCGGCGACCGTCCGCTCGGCCGCCAAGATCCCCTTCGTGGAGAGCCTCGGCGCCGATCTCGTGATCGAGGCGGGGACCGAGGACTTCGTCGCGCGGACCCGCGACTGGACCGCCGGCGCCGGGCTCGACGTGGTGATCGACAATCTCGGCGGCGAGGTGTTCGCGCGGAGCCTCGACGCGCTGAAGCCGCTCGGCACGCTCGTCTCGATGGGCATGGTCGCGGGCCTCGAGGCGCGCTTCGACCTCCGCCGCTTCTTCTTCGCCCAGAAGCGCATCCTCGGCACGCTGATGGGCGACCCCGAGGACCTCGCCTGGGGCCTCGGCGAGGTCGCCGCCGGCCGCATCCGGCCGGTGCTCGACCGCGCCCTGCCGCTCGCCGAGGCCGCCGCGGCGCACCGCCTGATCGCCGAGAGCGCGCCGAAGGGCGGGCTCGTCCTGATCCCCTGACCCCCATAGGATATCTCCGAGGAGACACCGATGAGCACCGCCGCCACGACCGCCGACACCCCGTTCCACGAGGGCGAGATCGCGATCCAGGAGCGCTACGGCGTCGCCGAGCGGATGCGCGCCTTCGCCAGCCGCATCGTGCGCGATCACCTGCCCGACCAGCACCGCGACTTCCTGTCGGAGCTGCCCTTCGTCGTGCTCGGAACCGTCGATCGGGAGGGCCGCGTCTGGGCCTCGATCCTCGACGGCGCGCCCGGCTTCGTCGGCACGCCCGACGCCCGCACCATCCGCATCGCGGCCGAGCCCCGCGCGGGCGATCCGCTCGGCGCGGCGCTCCGCGCGGGCGCCCCGGTCGGCGGGCTCGGCATCCAGTTCGAGAGCCGCCGGCGCAACCGCTTCACCGCCCGGGTTCGCGCGCTCGGGGACGGCGCCGTGACGCTCGGGGTCGAGCAGACCTTCGGCAACTGCCCGCAATACATCCATTCGCGGCGCCCCGCCCGCTTCGTCGACACGCCCGCCGGCGCGCCCGAACGCTTCGACGGCCTCGACGCGGAGGCGCGCGAGACCATCGCCCGGGCCGACACCTTCTTCGTCGCCAGCGTCGCGCCGGCCGACAGCCCCGAGGCGGAGGCGGACCCGCGCCGCGGCGCCGACGTCTCCCACCGCGGCGGCAAGCCGGGCTTCGTGCGCGTCGCGGACGACGGCACGCTGACGATCCCCGACTTCGCCGGCAATCTCCACTTCAACACCTTCGGCAATCTGGCGCTCGACCCGCGGGCGGGGCTCGTCTTCGCCGAGTGGGAGACCGGCGACCTGCTGTTCCTCACCGGCACCGCGACGGTGGTCTTCGACGACCCGGAGATCCGCAGCTTCCGCGGCGCCGAGCGCATCTGGCGGTTCTGGCCGTCGGAGGGCGTGCGCATCCGGGCCGCGCTCCGCGTGCGCTTCGAGGCCGGCGAGCAGAGCCCCAACTCGCTCCTCACCGGCGACTGGGACGAGGCCGCGAAGCGCCGCGAGGCCGAGGCCCGCCGCGCCGAGTGGCGGCCCTTCCGCGTCGCCAAGATCGTCGAGGAGAGCACGACGATCCGCTCGCTCCATCTCGAGCCGGCGGACGGCGGCGGCGTGCCCGCCTTCGAGGCCGGGCAGTTCCTGCCCGTGCGCCTCGAGGTGCCGGGCGAGGGCCGGCTTTCGCGCACCTACACGGTCTCGAGCGCGCCGGGCGACCGGTTCCTGCGCATCTCGGTCAAGCGCGAGGGGCGGGTCTCGGGCGCGATCCACGCGCTCGGGGACGGGGCGGTGATCGAGGCGCAGGCGCCGCGCGGCGCCTTCACGCTCGACGCGGCCGAGACGCGGCCCGCCGTGCTGCTCTCCGCGGGTGTCGGGATCACGCCGATGATCGCGATGCTGCGCCACGCGCTCCTCGAGGGCGCCCGCACGCGGCACACCCGGCCGGTCTGGTTCGTCCACTCGGCGCGGACGAAGGCCGAGCGCGCCTTCTTCGACGAGGCGCTCGCCCTCTCGGCGCGCTCCGAGGCGCTGCGCACCTTCTGGCTGCTCTCCCGCCCCGAGGCCGAGGCGCAGGAGGGCCGCGACCACGACCTCGCGGGCCGCCTCGACGTCGGCGTGCTGAAGCGGCTGCTGCCCTTCGACGACCACGACTTCTACCTCTGCGGGCCCGAGGGCTTCGTTCAGGGGCTCTACGACGGCCTCCGGGACCTCGGCGTGCGCGACGCGCGGATCTTTGCCGAGAGCTTCGGGCCGTCGGCGCTCGAGCGCCGGCCGGACGGCCCGGCGCCGGCGCGCCCCGAGGCGACCGGCGCGGCGGAGGTCGCTTTCGCCGCCTCGGGGGTGACGGCCGAATGGACGCCCGAGAAGGGAACGCTCCTCGAGCTCGCCGAGAGCGCGGGCCTCTCGCCCGCCTCCCAGTGCCGCTCGGGCCAGTGCGGCACCTGCGCCGTGAAGCTGAAGGCGGGCCGGGTGAAGTATCTCGGGGTGCCGACCGCGCCCGTGGCCGAGGGCGAGGTGCTCACCTGCTGCTCGGTGCCCGACGCCGAGGCGGGCGGCCCGAAAGCCCGCATCGCCCTCGACCTCTGAGCCGCCCGGCGCGCCCTCGCGGGGGCTCGCCTCCGGCCGCGGGCTGTGCCAAGGATTGGGTGCCGGCGGCGCCGGCGCCCACCCGAGACGAGCCCGCGGACCCGGCCCATGACCTGCGTCTTCATCCAGCTGCGCTGCCATCCCGGCCGGACCTACGAGGTCGCGGACAAGATCTACAACCGCGAGATCATCTCCGAGATGTACTCGACGAGCGGCGAGTTCGACCTGCTCATCAAGATGTACATCCCCGAGGGCGAGGACATCGGCAAGTACATCCACCGCAACGTGCTCGACATCGAGGGCATCCAGCATTCGCTGACGACGCTGACCTTCCAGGCGTTCTGAGGCGCGGCGACACGAGGGGAGAGACGATGAAGGCGATCGCAACCGGGCTCGCGGCCCTTCTCTTCGCGGCGACGGCGGCAGCCGAGCCGGTGAAGGTCGGCATGATCACCACGCTCTCGGGCGGCGGCGCGGCGCTCGGGATCGACGTGCGCGACGGCTTCCTCCTTGCTCTCGAGGAGGATCCGGGCCGGGTCGAGCTCATCGTGGAGGACGACCAGAGGAAGCCGGATCTGGCGGTCCAGCTCGCCACGCGCATGATCCAGTCCGACCGCGTCGAGGTGATGACCGGGATCATCTTCTCGAACCTCGCGATGGCGGTGGTGCCGAGCGCGGTGCGCCAGGGGGTGTTCTACCTCTCGCCCAATGCCGGGCCCTCGGCCCTCGCCGGGGCCGGCTGCCACGAGAACTACTTCAACGTCGCCTGGCAGAACGACAATCTCCACGAGGCGGCGGGCGCGCACGCCAACGAGGCGGGCTATGCCCGGAGCTTCATCCTCGCCCCCAACTACCCGGCGGGGCAGGACGCGCTCGCGGGCTACAAGCGCTTCTACGAGGGCGAGCTGGCCGGCGAGGTCTACACCACCCTCGGCCAGACCGACTACGCGGCGGAGATCGCGCAGATCCGCGCGTCGGACGCCGACAGCGTGTTCTTCTTCCTGCCCGGGGGCATGGGGATCGCCTTCCTGAAGCAGTACGCCCAGTCGGGCGTCGGGCTGCCGCTGATCGGCCCGGCCTTCTCCTTCGACCAGGCGATCCTCGGCGCGGTCGGCGAGGCGGCGCTCGGCGTCCGGAACACCGCGCAGTGGTCGAAGGACATCGACGTGCCGGCGAACCGCGCCTTCGTCGCCGCCTTCGAGGCGAAATACGGCCGGCTGCCGTCGCTTTACGCCTCCCAGGGCTACGACACCGCGCGGCTTCTCCTCTCGGCGCTCGACGCGGCCGCGCCCGCCGAGGCCGACGCCTTCCGCGCGGCGCTGCGCGCGGCGGCGTTCGAGAGCACCCGCGGCGAGTTCCGCTTCGGGCCCAATCACCACCCGATCCAGGACATCTATGTCCGCGAGGTGGTGCGCGAGGGCGACGTCCTCACCAACCGGATCGTCGGCGTCGCGCTCGAGGACCGGGCCGACGCCTACGCCCAAGACTGCGCGATGTGAGGCGCGGGTGCTGCAGGCCTGTCTGAACGGCGGGCGCAGGCCCGACGAGGCGCCCGCCGTTCCGGTGACGCCCGAGGCGCTGGCGGCCGAGGCCCGCGCGGCGGGCGGGGCCGGCGCCGCGTGCCTCCATCTCCACCCGCGCGACGGCGAGGGCCGCGAGACGCTGGCGCCCGAGCCGGTCGCGGCGGCGCTCCGGGCGGTGCGCGCGGCGGTGCCGGGCGTCGCGGTGGGCGTCGGCACCGGCGAGTGGATCGCGCCCGGCGGGCGGGCGCGCCAGGCCCACATCGCCGCGTGGACCGAGCGGCCCGACTACGCCTCGGTCAACCTTCGCGAGCCCGACGCGCCCGAGGTCGTGGCGCTCCTCCGCTCGCTCGGGGTCCCGGTCGAGGCCGGCCTCTGGTCGGTCGCCGACGCGCGCCGCTTCCTCTCCGAGATCGACCCCGCCGACTGCCTCCGCATCCTCGTCGAGATGCCCGACACCGACCCGGAGGCGGCGCTCGCGGAGGCGCGCGCGATCCTCGCGATCCTCTCGGAGGCGGGCAGCCGGCTCCCCGTGCTCCTCCACGGGCTGGGCGCGAGCGCCTGGCCCTGCATCGAGGAGGCCGCGCGGCGCGGGCTCGACACGCGCGTCGGCCTCGAGGACACGGTCGTCCTGCCCGACGGGGCCCCGGCGCCCGGCAACGCCGCGCTCGTCCGCGCGGCCCTGGCCACGCGCCCGGCCGCATGACGGCGACGCTGCTTCTCGAGCAGGCGCTCAACGGCCTGCAGCTCGGCCTCACGCTCTTCCTGATGGCGGCGGGGCTGACGCTGGTCTTCGGCGTGATGGGGCTGATCAACCTCGCCCACGGCTCGCTCTACATGATCGGCGCCTTCGCCTGCGCGGCCGTGGCCGGCGCCGCGGGCGCGTTCTGGCTCGGGCTCGGCGCGGGGCTCGCCGCCGCCGCCGCCGCCGGCGCGCTGATCGAGCGGCTGCTGATCCGCCGCCTCTACGCCCGCGACCATCTCGACCAGGTGCTCGCGACCTTCGCGCTCATCCTGATCCTCTCGGAAGGCACCCGGCTCGTCTTCGGCGACTTCCCGCTCTTCCTCGATCCGCCGCCGGCCCTCTCGGGCACCGTGACCCTCGCGCCGGGGCTCGACTATCCGCGCTTCCGCCTCGCGATCATCGCGCTCGGGCTCCTCCTCGCGGCCGGCCTCTTCTGGCTCGTCCACCGCACGACGCTCGGCATCCGCATCCGCGCCGGCGAGGCCGACCGCGAGATGATCGCGGCCCTCGGCGTCGACATCGACCGGCTCTACGCCCGGGTCTTCGCCCTCGGCGCGGGGCTCGCGGGGCTCGCCGGCGCGATGACCGGCGCGCTCCAGTCGGTGCAGGTCGGCATGGGCGAGCCGG
>CAZWDE010000184.1:0-6702 GCA_964632555.1 uncultured Limibaculum sp. | reverse complement strand
CCGCGACGCTGACCGAGGCGGAGATCGAGGCGGTTTCGGCCAAGGTGGTGGTGGCGGTCGAGGCCGCGACGGGCGGCGCGCTCCGGCGCTGAGGTCTTGGGGGCCGCGGGCTCCCCCGGCTGAGGCTGCGGCGGCCGCGAGGACGGCGCGGCCCACCCGCCCGCCCGCGGCCCCGCGCGCCGCTCAGAGGAGGGCGAGGGCCGCGAGGTGGCCGGCGAGGCCGGCGAGGATCGCGATGAGGACGTTCCGGGTCGCGACGCCGGCGAGGAGGGTGGCCATGGCGGCGGCAAGCTCCGCGGGCTCCACGGCGATCGCACCGCCCGGTCCGGTCAGCACCATGGGCGCGACGAGTGCCGGCAACACGGCCGCCGGGACAAACCCGAGCGCGCGGCGGAGGCGCACCGGCACCTCGCGTCCGCCAAGCATTCCGAGAAAGGAGAAGCGGATCGCGAAGGTGCCGAGGCCGAGCCCCGCGATCACGGTCCAGATGGCGGCGTCGCTCATCCCGGCACTCACGGCTCGACCCGGCCGAAGACGGCAAGCCCGGTGATCATCCCGACCGCCGCGCCCACCAGCAGTCCGAGCGCGAAGGGCAGCCCGGCGAGCCCGACCGACACCGCCGCCGAGACGCAGGCGACCATGATCGCCGCACGCCCCTTGAGCATCGGCGCCATGATCGCGATGAAGGCGACCGGGACCACGAAGCCGAGATCGACGCTCTCGGGCAGCGCCCGGCCGAGCGTGGCGCCAACGAGGCTCATGCCGATCCAGACGCTGCTGGTGAGCACCCCGACGCCGAAATAGAACCCGAGCCGCTCCGACAGCGGCTCCCCGGGTCTTGCGTGGAACCGTGCGACCGAGAGCGCATAGGCCTGATCGTGAAGCGTCAGCGCCGCCAGCGCGCGCAACCGCAGCGGTGCGCGACCGAGATGGAGTGCGAGGGAGGCCGAGTACATCGCCATGCGGAGATTGACCACGAGGCCCGCCAGCACCGCGACCAGCGCCGGCGCGCCGTCGGCCAGAAGCTGGAGCGCGGCGAGCTGGCTCGCGCCTGCGATCACCAGCGCCGTCATCGCCATGGTCTCGACGAGGTCGAGCCCGCTTTCGCGCGCGATCACGCCGAAAATGAGCCCGAAGGGTGCCACCGCCAGCAACACCGGCAGGGCTGCGACAAGGCCGGCCCGAACGCCCCGCGCGCCGATGCCCGCGTCCGTCGGTGCCGATCCATCCGCCATTCCAGCCCCGTACCGCGCCGGCGAGGCCCGCGCCAATCGGCATTCTTGATATCGGCCTCCCCCATCCGTGATGGGTCGAGGGCGGTCACGGCGGTTGACCGCTGCGCGCGACCCCCCCTATGCGGAAGGCATGCGGGAATTCGTCATCGCCCCCGACCCGGCCGATCCGCGGCTGACGCGCGCGGTCACTGGCCGCGACCAGACCGGCGCGGTCGCAGACATCCGCGTCGTCGAGGAGCGTGCGCTTACCTTCTATCTCAATGGCCAGGAGATCGTGACGGCGATGACGATCGGCGATCACCCGGATCTCCTGGCGCTCGGCTATCTGCTAAACCAGGGGATGCTGCGCGCGGATGACCGGGTGACGGCGGTCGAGCATGACGAGGAGCTCGAGGTGGTCGTGGTTCGCACCGAGCGCGCGACCGACTACGAGGAGAAGCTGAAGCGCAAGACGCGGACCAGCGGCTGCGCGGTCGGCACCGTCTTCGGCGATGTGATGGAGAGCCTCGAGGGGCTCTCGCTGCCACCGGCCGCGCTGCGCACCTCCTGGCTCCTGGCCCTGTCGCGAAAGATCAACACGGCGCCGTCGCTCTATCTCGAGGCCGGCGCGATCCACGGCACGGTGCTCTGCGAGGGCGACCGCCCGCTCGTCTACATGGAGGATGTCGGCCGGCACAACGCGGTCGACAAGATCGCCGGCTGGATGTTCCGCGAGGGCGTGGGCGGGGCGGACAAGATCCTCTACACCACCGGCCGGCTCACCTCGGAGATGGTGATCAAGACGGCGCTGATGGGCATCCCGGTGCTCGCCTCGCGGTCGGGCTTCACCGCCTGGGGGGTCGAGCTCGCGCGCCAGACCGGCATGACGCTGATCGGGCGCATGCGGGGGGCGCGCTTCGTCTGCCTCTCGGGGGCGGAGCGGCTCGTCTACGACGCCGACGCCGCCGCCGCGCCGGAGGAGGACCCCCGCCACCGCCGCAAGGGTGCCGTCGATGTCTGACCCACGCCCGCAGCGGCCCCGAACGCGGGCGGAGGGCGGGGCGTGAGCGTCGCCGGGGTGATCCTTGCGGGGGGCCGGGCGACCCGGATGGGGGGCGGCGACAAGACGCTCCTCGAGGTCGCGGGTCGCCCGCTCCTCGCCCATGTGATCGCGCGGCTCGCCCCGCAGGTCGCCGAGATCGCGCTCAACGCCAACGGCGACCCGGCCCGCTTCGCCGCCTTCGGCCTGCCGGTGATCCCCGACACCGTGCCGGATTTCGCCGGCCCGCTCGCCGGCGTGCTGGCGGGGATGCGCTGGGCCGCCGCCCGCGGCCACGCGGCGATCGTGACGGCTGCGGGCGACACGCCCTTCTTCCCCGCGACGCTCGCCGCCCGCCTCGCGGAGGCGGCGCGCGCGAAGGGCGTGCCGCTCGCCTGCGCCGCCACCACCGATCCCGAGCGCGGGCTCTCGGAGCACCCGACCTTCGGGCTCTGGCCGGTCGCGCTCGCCGAGGATCTCGAGGCGGCGCTTCGCCACGGGCATGTTCGGAAAGTGATCCTCTGGACCTCGCGGCATGGCTGCGCCCGCGCGCTCTTCGACGATGCCGGGCCCTTCCCCTTCTTCAACGTCAACACGCCCGAGGACCTGGACGAAGCCGGGCGCATCGCGGGCCGGATCGGGATCGGGGCGGGCGCGTGAGGGTCTACGGCGTCATCGGCTGGAAGAACGCCGGCAAGACGACGCTCGTCGAGCGCCTGGTCGCCGAGATCGCCGGGCGGGGCTTCACCGTCTCGACGCTCAAGCACACCCATCACGGGGTCGATGTCGACCGTCCCGGCAAGGACAGCCACCGCCACCGCGCGGCGGGCGCGCATCAGGTGATCCTCGCCTCCTCGGCGCGCTGGGCGCTGATGACCGAGCTCCGCGGGGGCCCCGAGACGCCGCTCGAGGCGCTGATCGCCAAGCTCGACCCGGTCGATCTCGTGCTCGTCGAGGGCTGGAAGCGCGACGCCCATCCGAAGGTCGAGGCCTGGCGCGCGGCCACCGGCCAGCCGCTGATCGCGCGCGAGGACCCGACCGTCCGGGCGATCGCCACCAACGACGCGCCCGAGATCCGCCCGGCCGCCAACCGCCCGGTGATCGGGCTCGACGACATCCCCGCGATCGCCGACTTCATTCTCGGCGATGTCGGTCTCGCCGAGCGCCGGCGCGCATGACGGGACGGGTCGCGGACGACTGTTTCGCCCTGCCGCGCGGCGTCGAGTGGACGCCCGTGGACGAGGCGCTGGCGCGGCTCCGCGCGGCGATGCGGCCGGTGACCGGGCTCGAGACGGTGCCGCTCGCAGGCGCGGCGGGGCGGGTGCTGGCCGAGCCGGTCGTCGCGCTCCGGGACAACCCGCCCGCGGCCAACGCGGCGGTCGACGGCTACGCGTTCGCCTGGGCGGGAGCGGGCGAGGCGGCCGATCTCGCGCTCGCCGAGGGCCGGGCGGCGGCCGGGCATCCCTGGGACGGGCGGCTCGAGCCGGGGCAGGCGCTGCGCATCCTCACCGGCGCCGCGCTGCCCGCGGGCGCGGACACGGGCGCGCTCGAGGAGGACTGCGACGTCGCCGGCGCCCGGGGGCGCTTTCGCCGGCCGCGCAAGGCGGGCGCCAACGCGCGGGCGCGCGGCGAGGACGCGGTGGCCGGCGCGGCCGTGCTGCCGGCGGGCCGGCGTCTCGCCCCGCAGGACCTCGCCCGCGCCGCGGCGGTCGGTGCGGGCGCCCTCGCGGTCCGGTCGCGGCTGCGCGTGGGCGTGCTCTCCACGGGCGACGAGCTCGTCGAGCCGGGGGCCGCGGCCGGGGCGGGCGCGATCTTCGACGCCAACCGGCCGATGCTGATCGCGCTGGCCGAGCGGCTCGGGCATCGCGCCCTCGATCTCGGGCGCGCGGCCGACCGGGCCGAGGCGGTGCGCGCGGCGCTCGACCGGGGGGCCGCGGAGGCCGACGCGATCCTGACGACGGGCGGCGCCTCGGCGGGCGACGAGGACCACGTCTCGCGGCTCCTGCGGGAGGAGGGCCGGCTCGAGACCTGGCGGATCGCGGTCAAGCCCGGCCGGCCGCTCGCGATGGGGCTCTGGCGGGGCCGGCCGGTCTTCGGCCTGCCGGGGAATCCGGTCGCGGCCTTCGTCTGCGCGCTCGTCTTCGCGCGGCCGGCGCTGGCCGTCCTCTCGGGCGAGGACTGGCCCGCGCCGCGCGCCTACACGCTGCCGGCGGCCTTCGCGAAGTCGAAAAAGCCCGGCCGCCGGGAGTATCTCCGGGCGCGGCCGGGGCCCGAGGGCGTCGAGATCTTCCATTCGGAGGGCTCGGGGCTCGTCGGCGGGCTCTCCTGGGCCGAGGGGCTGGTCGAGCTGCCCGACGGCGCGCTCGACATCCGGCCCGGCGACCCGGTGCGCTACCTCCCCTTCGCGAGCTTCGGCCTCGACTGAGCCTTCATCACCGGATAAATCCGGATCGTGTCGAATTTCCGATGCCTGTCATTCCGATGGAGGATTGGTCCGTGGACAAAGCCAAGCACCGCAAGCGCCTCGAGGCGAAGATCGCCGACCTGCGGTCGATCATCAAGGAGCTCGAGGTCGTCGAGGAGAAGTGGGCGCAGGAGGAGGTCAAGCGCCTGCAGCAGACGATCAAGAACATCCAGGCCGAGATCAAGAGCTGGAAATGATCCGCCCGGTGGGCGGGGCCGCGTTCGCGGCCCTGTGCCCTCAGCTGTAGCGCACCGAGAGGATCTCGTAGGCGCGGGAGCCGCCGGGGGTCACGACCTCGACGCTGTCGCCCACGTCCTTGCCGATCAGCGTGCGGGCGAGCGGCGAGTTCATGTTGAGCTTGCCATGCGCGATGTCGGCCTCGGCCTCGCCGACGATCTGGTAGGTCTTCTCCTCCTCGGTGTCCTCGTCGACGAGCTGGACGGTCGCGCCGAAGCGCACGGTGGGGCCCGAGAGCTTGGAGGGATCGATGACGTCGGCGCGCCCGATCATGCCCTCGAGCTCCTTGATCCGCCCCTCGATGAAGGACTGCTTCTCGCGCGCCGAGTGGTACTCCGCGTTCTCGGAGAGATCGCCGTGCTCGCGGGCCTCGGCGATCGCCTTGATCACCGCGGGGCGCTCGACCTCCTTCAGCGTCTTCAGCTCGGCGTTCAGGGCTTCGTAGCCCTGCTTGGTCATCGGAATCTTTTCCATGCGTCTTCCCTGGGCTTGGCTCGGCTCCGTGTGCCTCGGCCCACGATGTCGGGGTGTCGCCTCGGCGCCGTCCTCGGGCGTGCCTCCGGCATTCGGGCGAAGCATAGGCGGCGCTTCGGCGTGGCGCAAGACGCCCTGCCCTCAGGTCGCGACGGCGGCGAGCGGGCGGGCGTAGGACTGCAGCGGCGCGACCTCGATCTCGCCGTGGTTGTAGTTGTCGATCGCGCGGGCGGCCGCGTTCGCGCCCGAGGCGGTGGTGTAGTAGGGGATCTTCATGGCGAGCGCGGTGGCGCGGATGTCGAAGCTGTCGCGCACCGACTGCGCGCCCTCGGTGGTGTTGAAGACGAGCACGACGTTGCCGTCCTTCATGCGGTCGACGATGTTGGGCCGGCCCTCGTAGACCTTGGCGACCCGCTCGGCGGCGACGCCCTCGGCGATCAGGAACTCGGCCGTGCCGCCGGTCGCGACGATGTCGAAGCCGAGCCGCTCGAGGATGCGGGCGGCGGGCAGGATCGCCTGCTTGTCGGCGTCCTTGACCGAGATGAAGGCGGTGCCGCCCCTCGGCAGCGTGGT
Source organism: uncultured Limibaculum sp. (assembly GCA_964632555.1). Classification (GTDB taxonomy): domain Bacteria; phylum Pseudomonadota; class Alphaproteobacteria; order Rhodobacterales; family Rhodobacteraceae; genus Thermohalobaculum. The sequence continues at coordinate 701 of CAZWDE010000184.1, read as the reverse complement.
GCCGGCGCCGAGCTGGCTCTTGAGGAAGGCGCGGGCGAAGCCGCGGTCGAGCCCCATCACCTCGCCGGTCGAGCGCATCTCGGGCCCGAGCAGCGTGTCGACGCCGGGGAAGCGCGCGAAGGGCAGCACCGCCTCCTTGACCGCGACATGCGGCGTGTCGGGCGAGGGCAGGTCGTCGCGCGGGAGCCAGCCGTCCTGCGGGGTGGTCCAGAAGTTCCACTGCGGCTCGCCTTCGCCGTCCCGCAGCTCGCGCCGCAGCGCCAGCGTGCCCGTGTAGCTCTCGCTGATCGGGTCGATCGGATGGGCGCTGGCGGCGAAGATGTAGTTCTCGTTGGCTTCGTTGCCGGGCAGGTTATCCGGGATATTGGCCCATACACTGATCGTGCCTGCATCGGTCTGGAGATTTCCAGCCACGGGATAGGTCAGGCCGCCGCGATGGGGCAGCGTCAGGCCCTGGTCGTATTTGCCGGGCATAAGGGTGATCGGCCCCTCGGCGGTGGGCACGCCGTGACCGACGTGCTGGAGCACGTGCTCATCGAAGGGCACATACAGCAGCAGCGGATCGGGTGGGTTAATGCTCAGGGTACCGATCGGCGGCGTGTCAGTGAGCTGCGCGGCGAACAGGCTGGGCACGCCGGGCGCGAGGTAGGTGCCCGCGAAATCGAAGGGTGCTTCGGGCGGCAAGGGGTAGCCGTCCGGCG
>CAZWDE010000183.1:0-6707 GCA_964632555.1 uncultured Limibaculum sp. | reverse complement strand
GGCGCCGCGGCGCTCGCGCCCGCCCCGTCCGCCCGCCGCCTCCGGCTTTCCGACGCGACGACGCTGGTCGAGAGCCTCGCCCGCCTCGTCGGGCGCAAGGTGAGCCTCGAGCGCGCGCTCCACGTCGTCTCCGAGCGGCCCGAGAGCCGCACCGGCGCCGCCGCCGCGGCGATCCGCCAGGCGGTGCGGGAGGGCGGCAGCTTCGCCGAGGCGGTGGCCTCGCGCGGCGGGCTGGCCGACCCCGCGGCGCTCGCGCTGATCCGCGCCGGCGAGGCCTCGGGCGACATGGGCGGGGCGCTCGCCGCGGCCGCCGGCGTGCTCCGCGGCCGGCTGGCGGCGGCGCGGCTCCTCGGCTCGAAGCTCCTCTATCCGGGGCTCCTCTTCGCCACCGCGCTCGCCTCGGTGCTCTTGATCCTCATCGTCATCGTGCCGCAGTTCCGCCCGCTGGTCGCCGAGCGCTACGAGCTGGTGCCGCCGATGGGCCGGGCGATCTTCGCGGTCTCGGGCCTGCTGGAGACGGCGTGGCCGCTGATCCTCGCGGGCCTCGGCCTCGCCGCCGTGGCGGCCGCCGTGCTCGCGCGGAGCGGCCGGCTCGCCCGCGTCGCCACCCGGATCGCCGAGCGCCTGCCGCTCTTCGGCGAGGCGGTGCGCGAGACCCGCGCGATGCTGGTGCTGCGGATCCTCGGCGCGCTGGTCGAGCGGCGCGTCGCGCTCAGCCAGGCGCTGCGGATCGTGGCCGAGGCGGCCTACGATCCGGTGCAGCAAAGCGGCCTCAAATCCGCTACACTGCGCGTGGAGAACGGCGAGGCGCTCTGGTCGTCGCTGGCCGCCGAGGGGCTTGCGCCGACGGCCGCGATCGAGATGGTGCGGATCGGGGAGGAGTCGGGCGCGCTGGGCGAGATGCTGTCGCGCGCCGCGGACGATCTCGAGGAGGCGGCGGACCGGCGCGCGGCGCGTGTGTTCACGGTGTTGGAGCCGGCGCTTATTGTCGGCGTGGGTGGGATCGTGGGGCTTTCCTTCTATGCACTCTTCACGGCGATCACGGCGGTCAACGCGATCAACTTCTAGGCGCCGGCCGGCCGAGGCCGGCTTCTCGCTGGTCGAACTGCTCGTGGTGGTGGCGATCGTCGGGCTGCTGATCGGGCTCGTCGGCCCCGCGGCCTTCCGCCAGCTCCAGTCCTCCCGCGGCTCGACCGCCGAGGCGCAGATCGCCCAGCTCCGCAGCGCGGTCGACATCTACGCGATGGACACCGGCCGCTACCCGCCGGGCGAGGTGGGCCTGCGCGGCCTCGTCGAGAACGCGGGCAACGTCGCCGGCTGGAACGGCCCCTATCTGCGCGACGGCAAGCTGCCGCTCGACCCGTGGGGCGGAGAGTATCTCTACGCCGTCGAGGACGGGCGGGTGATCATTCGCTCGCTCGGCGCGGACGGGCGCGAGGGCGGCGACGGGGCGGATGCCGACATCTCGAACTAGGGCGCGGCGCGAGGCGGGCTTCTCCACGATGGAGGTGGTGATCGCGGTGGCGGTGGTCGCCGGGCTCGGCGCCGCCATCGCGCTCGGCGCGGCGCCCTCCGAGCGGGCCCGGCTCCGCGCCGCCGCGGCCGAGCTCGCGCGCGTGCTCGAGGAGGCGCGCTGGCGGGCCGCCGAGACCGGCGCCCCGGTGGCCCTCGTCTACGAGCCGGCGGCCCGGCGCGTCGTCGGCCCCGCGGGCGTCTTCGCGCTGCCGGAGGGGCTCGGCCTCGGCCCGGAGCCGATCCGCGTCGCGATCCGGCCGTCCGGCGCCTCCGAGGGCGCCGTCTTCGTCCTCGCCGGCGAGACGGCGCGGGCGACCGTCCGGCTCGACTGGCTGACCGGCCGCGTGAGCGTCGAGCCATGAGGGCGCGGCGCCGGGCCGGCGACGCGGGCGTCTCGCTCGTCGAGGCGGTGGTGGCGCTCGCGGTGGCGGCCACCGCGGTCGCCGCCTTCTACGACAGCCTCGCGAGCGGCGCCCTTCTCTCGCGCCGGGCGGAGACGCGGGCCGAGGCGGCGCTGGCCGCCTTCCTCGTGCTCGACCGGGCGGGGCTCGACCTGCCGCTGATCCCGGGCGCCGAGGAGGCCGGGCGCCTCCGCGGGCTCGACTGGCGCTACCGGGTGCTCGACGCCTCGGCGCGGATCGAGGGGCTCGCCCTCGCGCCGGGCGAGATCCTGCTCGTCGAAGTCGTCGTGGCCGCCCCCGGCGAGCCCTACCGCCTCGCCGCGCTCCGCTACGCCGAGGACCCGCTGTGATCCGCCGCCGCGCGGGCGCGCGGGGGGCCGGCCTGATCGAGGCGACCGTCGCGCTCGCGATCGCGGCGATGACGCTTCTGCTGCTCGGGGCGGCGGGCTTCGGGCTGCGCCTCGCCGCCGAGCGAGGGCCGCAGGCGCACGCCACCGCGGCCGACCTTCTCGCGGCGCGCCGCGCGATCCGGCGCTGGGCGTCCGAGGTCTCGACCGAGGGCGCGGCCGACGCGCCCGCCGCCACCTTCGCCGGGGCGCCCGAGCGCGCGGCGATGCTGCTCGCGCCCTCGGCGGGCTCCGGGCAGACCGACCGCCTCGCGCATCTCGAGATCCGCCGCGGCGCCACGGGCGACACGCTGCTGGCGCACCGCCTGCGCGGCGGGCGCAGCCTCCTCGCGGATCTCGCCGGCGCCGAGCGCTCGGTGCTGCTCGAGACCGGGCGGCGCCTCTCCTTCGCCTATCTCTACGGCGGGCGCGGCGAGGACGCCTGGGTCGCCGGCACCGAGGCCTTCGCGCGCATGCCGCAGGCGATGGCGCTCGCGATCGACGGCGAGCGCGCGATCCTCGCGCGGCTGCCGCAGGAGCTCGACCCGCTCTGCCTCGCGCGCCTCGGCGCGACCGCCTTCGAGGGCCGGCGATGCGCGCTCCGGTGAGCGCCCCGCGGCGGGTCCGGCCCGGCGAGCGGGGCTTCGTCCTGATCGCCGTGCTCTGGATGGCGCTCGGGCTCGCGCTCGGCGCGGCGGGGTTCCTCGACACGGCGCGGCGCGACGGCCTGCGGACCCGCGCCGAGATCGACACGGCCCGCGCCGACGAGCTGGCCACCAGCGCGCTCAACCTCGCCCTCGCCGATCTCGGCCGGCCGGAGGGCACGCCCGAGACCGCCCGCGCGCGGCGCGACGGCAGCCCCACGGTGGTCGCCCTGCCCGACGGCACCGCGCTCTACCGGATCCGCGACGAGCGCGGCAAGCTGTCCCTCGCGGCGACCCCGCCCGAGATCCTCCAGCGCCTCGTCGACGCGCTCGACCGGCCGGGGCGGGACGCCGTCGACGCCGCCGGCCTCGCCGACCGCATCCTGGCCCGGCGCGACGGCCTCTTCGGGGACCCGGCGCCGGCCACCCGCCTGATCGGCGAGGCGGGCGGCGACGCGGCCACCGCGGCGCTCCTCGCCGCGCATCTCAGCCCCTTCGTCTTCGAGCCGCGCGTCAACCCGCGCACCGCGCCGCGCGCCGTGCTCGAGGCGATCCCCGGCATGACGGCCGGCGATGTCGAGGCGATCCTCGCGCGGCGGGCCGAGGGGCGCCCGCTGCCGCCGCTCGGGTCGCCGGCGTCGTGGCTCGCCGAGACCGAGGGCCCGGTCTACACGATCGAGGCCGAGGGACGGGTGGCGAGCGGCGTCGGCGCCGCGATCCGCGCGGTGGTGGTGGCCGAGGACCGGTCCTTCCGCAGCGGGCGGATGCGCTACCGGGTGATCGAGCTTCGGCGGCTGCGATGAGCGCGGCCCACCCCTCCCTCGCGCTCGGGCTCGTCGCCGTCGCGCTGGCGCTCTCGGTGGTGCTGGCGGCGCCGATGCGCCTCGCCGGGCGCGCGGCGATCCGGCTCGCCCTGCCGGCGCCGCGCGCGGCCCGGCTCCGGCACCGCTCGCGCGCGGTCGGGCTCGGGCTCGCCGCCGGGATCCTCGCCGCCGTGGCGCTCGGGCTCGCCCTCGAGGGCGGGTCCGGCGGCCTCGGGACCGCGCTCGTGGCGACCGCGGCGCTGCTGGCGCTCTTCGATCTCCGATGGCGGTGGCTGCCGCGGGAATGGACGCTCGGCCTCGCCGCCTCGGGGCTGATGGCGGCCCTCGCGACCGGCGGGATCGGGGTGCCCGGCCTTTCCGGCGCCGCGGGCGGCACGCTGCTGCTCGCCGGCCTGCTGGCGGGGCTGCGCGAGGGGCATCGCCGGCTCCGCGGCGCCGAGGGGCTGGGGCTCGGCGATGTCTGGCTGGCCGGCGGGATCGGCGCCCATGCCGGCCTCGCCGCCGGCCCGCTGGTCCTCGCCACGGGCGCGATCGCGGCGCTCGCCGGGCAGGCGCTCGGCCCGCGCCTCCGGGCGGCCATGCCGACGCGGACGATCCCGCTCGGCGCCTATCTCGCGATCGCGTTTGCAATCTGGACCATGCTTCAGTATCAAGCTTAAGAGCGCGGGCTTGGGCTATGAAAATAAAGCATTACACGGGCCTCACATGATCTCGGGAGCGAGCCGCGACCGCCGGCCGTCCCGCCCGGCGCGCCGCATCGCGCCGGCGCTCGCCGCGCTGCTGCTCGGCGGGTGCGAGGAGGTGCTCGGGCCCGAGCGCGCGCCGCTCGAGCCGTGGCGCGCCGAGGTGCTGCTCGGCAATCAGGAGACGACGCCGCCGCCGCGCCGGCAGGGGCCGGTGGTGGGCACGGCCGAGGGCGGTCGCAGCGCCGGCGTCATCTATCCGGGCACCGCGCCGCCCATCGGCACGCCGCCGGTGCGCGAGTTCGCCGGCGACGGCACGGTCTCGCTCAACCTCGTCGACGCCTCGATCGCCGAGGCCGCCGAGGCGATCCTCGGCGCGCTGCTCGGCGAGAACTACCTGATCGATCCGGGCGTCGAGGGCACCGTCAACATCCGCTCGAGCCGGCCGATCAGCCGCGTCACCGCGCTCGAGGTGTTCGAGCTGGCGCTCAAGCAGAACAACGCGGCCCTCGTCCGGCGCAACGACATCTTCGCCATCGTGCCGCTCGACGGCGATCTCGCGATCGGCGCGACGCCCGGGCAGGCGGGCGCCGGCGGCTACCAGATCCGCGTGGTGCCGCTGCAGTTCATCGGCGCCGACGAGATGGCCCAGATCCTCGGCCCGATCGCGCGCGACGGGATCATCGGCATCGACACGCGGCGCAACGTCCTCGTGCTCGCCGGCACCTCGGCCGATCAGCGCGCCTATGCCGACACGATCGCGAGCTTCGACGTCGACTGGCTCGGCAACCGCTCGGTGGGCGTGTTCCCGGTGCGCGGGCGCTCGGTGCGCTCGATCATCCGCGGGCTCGAACTGATCGTCGACAGCGACCCGGAGAGCGATCTCGAGCCCATCGCGATCTTCGAGGCGATCCCGGAGACCAACTCGATCCTCGCCGTCGCGCGCACGCCCGAGACGCTGCGCAACGTCGCGCGCTGGATCGCGCGGCTGACGCGCGAGGGCCAGAACGACGCGCTCGTCTACTCCTACGACATGCGCTACGCCCGCGCGTCCGAGATCGCGCCGGTGCTCGCCGAGATTCTCGGCATCGAGGTCAGCCTGCCCGGCGGCGAGGCGGCGCCCGCGGCCGCGCCGCGCCTCGTGGCGCTCGACGATCCGGCCGCGCCGCCGGGGCTCTCGCCGCTCTCGCCCGCGCTCCAGCAGCCGCGCGCGCCGGCGCCCCTGCCCGGGCCGGGCGGCGGCGAGGAGGGCGAGGTCGACGTCAACGCCACGCGCATCGTCGCCAGCGAGCCGACCAACACGCTGCTGATCCATGCCACGCCGGCCGAGTACCAGCGCATCCTCGGGGTGCTCGACCGGCTCGACGTGCCGCAGCGCCAGGTGCTCGTCGAGGCGACGATCATCGAGGTGATGCTCGACGACGAGCTGCGCTTCGGCGTGCAGTACTTCTTCGAGAACAACGACAACCTGATCACGCTCACGGCCAACCCGGCGGGGCCGATCATCCCCACCTTCCCGGGCTTCGCGGCCATCATCGACAACCCGGCCAACATCATCATCGACGCGCTCGACGACATCACCGACGTCAACGTGATCTCCTCGCCCAACCTGATGGTGCTCAACAACCAGACGGCGCGGCTCTCGGTCGGCGAGACGGTGCCCTTCGCGGTGCGCACGGCGCAGGACGTGTTCGAGAGCGACAGCACCTTCGCCTCGGAGATCGAGTATCGCGAGACCGGCGTGATCTTCGACGTCACGCCCCGGATCAACTCCTCGGGCTCGGTGGTGCTCGACATCAGCCAGGAGGTGAGCACCATCTCCGAGGTCGACGCCGAGACGCTGACGCCCACGGTCTCGCAGCGGGTGATCCGCAGCTCCGTCGCGGTCGACAGCGGCGAGACCATCGTGCTCGGCGGGCTGTTCTCGACCAACGAGTCCCGCGGCCGGAGCGGCATCCCGTTTCTCGTCGACATCCCGATCGCGGGCAATCTCTTCGGCCGGACGACGCGCAGCGCGATCCGCACCGAGCTGCTGATCCTCGTGACGCCGCGCATCGTCAACACGCCGCTCGACGCGCGCGAGATCACCCGGTCGCTCCGCGCGCGCTTCACCTCGATCCCGCTCGACGACCGCAGCCTCGGCGCGATCGCCCGGCCGGCGGAGCTCGCGACCGAGAACGCGCGCTATCTCGACGAGGCCGCCGAGCCGGCGCCGGCCGCGGACCCCGCCCCGCCCCCGCAGGCGCCGGCGGCC
>CAZWDE010000182.1:0-6718 GCA_964632555.1 uncultured Limibaculum sp. | reverse complement strand
CAGGTGATCGTCGCCGCGGATCACGTGCGTCACGGCCATGTCGTGATCGTCGACCACGACCGCGAGCATGTAGGTCGGCGTCCCGTCCGAGCGCAGCAGGATCAGGTCGTCGAGCTGATCGGCCGCCCAGGTCACGGGCCCCTGCACCGCATCCTCGACCGTCACCGCGCCCTCCCGCGGCGCCTTCAGCCGGACCACCGACGGCCCCTCGGGCGGCGGGCCGGCATGGTCGCGCCAGGGCGAGACGAAGAGCGGCGGCCGCCCCTCGGCCTTGGCGCGCTCGCGAAACGCCTCGATCTCCTCCTTGCCGGCCCAGCAGCGATAGGCGGTGCCGGCCGCGACCATCGCCTCGGCGATCTCGGCATGGCGGTCCTGCCGCGACGCCTGGCTCACCGCCTCGCCGTCCCAGTCGAGCCCGAGCCAGCGGAGGCCGGCGAAGATCGCCTGGGTCGCCTCGGGCGTCGAGCGCGCGCGGTCGGTGTCCTCGATCCGGAGCAGGAAGCGCCCGCCGGCGCCGTGGCGGGCATGGTGGCGCGCGAAGAGCCAGTTGAAGAGCGCGGTGCGCGCGCCCCCGATGTGCAGGAACCCGGTCGGCGAGGGGGCGAAGCGGGTGACGACCGGTCCGTCCTGTCCTCGAGTGTCCGCCATGAGCCTCCGTCCGGCCGGGCGCGCCGGCCTTGCCGCGCGTCGCAAAAAAGCGCCTTTTTATGGGGCAGGGAAGGCGGGAGGACAAGGTGCGCGTGCGGGGCCTGGCGGGGGCGTTCCTCGCGGCGGAGAGCGGGCGCGCGGCGCTCTGGCTGCCCGTGGCGCTCGGTCTCGGCGTGTGGGGCTATCTCGCGCTCGCCGCCGAGCCGCCCGGCTGGACCGCCGCCGCCCCGCTGCTGCCGGCCGCCGCGCTCGCGAGCGGGCTCGCCCGTCGCGGCGGCGTGGCCGGGGTGTGGATCGCCGCGGCGCTGACGGCGGCCGCGATCGGCTACGCGGCGGCGCTCCTCCACGCCCGGGCCGTCGACGCGCCGGCGCTCGACCGGGTCGTCGTCGAGACCGTCGAGGGCCGCGTCACCGGCATCGGCCGCGCCGCCTCGGGCGCGCCGCGCGTCGCGCTCGACCGCGTGACGGTCTACGGCCTCGAGCCCGGGGCGACCCCCGAACGGCTGCGGATCACGCTGATCGAGACCGGGCGCGAAGCCGTGCCGGGCCCGGGCGCCCGCGTGCGGGTCTATGCCCGGCTCTTCCCGCCCGGCGGACCCGTCGAGCCCGGCGCCTTCGACTTCCGCCGGCGCGCCTATTTCGAGCGCCTCGGCGGCGTCGGTTACGCGCTCGGCCCGGTGCTCCGGGTGCCCTCGGCCGCGCCCGACGGCCCCCGCGACGCCGCCGCGATGGCCCTCGCGCGGCTGCGGGCGCGGATCGCCGACGGGCTTCGCCACGCGCTGCCGGGGCCCGAGGGCGCCTTCGCCGCCGCGATCGTGGTGGGCGACCGCTCGGCGATCGGGGAGACGGAGGCGGAGGCGCTGCGGGCCGCCAATCTCGCGCATCTCCTCGCGATCTCGGGCCTGCACATGGGGATCCTCTGCGGGCTCGTCTTCGCGTCCGTCCGCCTCGCCGTGGCCGCCGTGCCGGCGCTCGCGCTCGCGTGGCCCGGCAAGAAGATCGCGGCGGTGGCGGCGCTCCTCGCGGGGGCGGGCTATCTCGCGCTGTCGGGCGCGACGGTGCCGACGCAGCGCGCCTTCGTGATGGTCGCCGTCGCGCTCGTCGCGGTGCTGCTCGACCGGCCGGCGCTCACCTTGCGCGCGCTCGCGGTGGCGGCGGCGATCGTTGTGTTGCTCCGGCCGGTCTCGATCCTCGACCCGGGCTTCCAGATGAGCTTCGCGGCGACGCTGGCGCTGGTCGCGACGTTCGAGCGGCTGCGCCCGCCGTCGGCGCGCGCGGGGCAGGGCGCGCTGCGGCGGGTCGGGCTCTACGCCGCGGGGGTGCTGCTGACGAGCCTCGTCGCCGGCCTCGCGACCGCGCCCTTCGCGGCGGCGCATTTCAACCGGCTGCCGCTCTGGGGGCTGCCCGCGAATCTCGTGGCCGTGCCGGTGATGGGCCTCTGGATCGCGCCCGCGGCGGTTCTGGCGGGGCTCCTCGCGCCGCTCGGCCTGGCGGGGCCCGCGCTCGACGCGCTCGGGCTCGGGATCGGCTGGGTGCTGACGGTCGCGCGCGAGGTGGCGGGCTGGCCCGGGGCGGTGCGCCCGGTCGCGGCGGCGCCGGACGGGGCGCTCGCGCTGGTCGCGCTCGGTGGCCTCTGGCTCGCGATCTGGCGGAGCCGGCTCCGTGCGTTCGGCGCGTTGGGGCTGGCGGCGGGCCTCGGCCTCGCCGGCGCCGGGGCCGAGCGCCCGCCGGTGCTGATCGCGCCGGGCGCGCGCCTTGTCGGGGTGATGGGTCCCGAGGGCCGGGCGGTCGACCATCCGCGGGCGCAGAGCTTCGCGGCCGAGCTCTGGCTGCGGCGCGACGGCGACCCGGCGGACCAGGCGACGGCGGCGGCGCGGCCGGGGCTGGTGCAGGGCCGGGGCTGGGCGCGCGCCGATCTCGGCCATGGCTGGCGGCTCGAGGTGGTGCATGGGCGCGAGCCCGATCCGGCGCGGCTCGCGGCGCTCTGCCGGCCGCGCACGGTGCTGGTGGCCCGCCACGGCGCGCCGCTCGAGGGGCCGTGCTGCTATCTGGGCGAGGCCCGGCTCGCCGCCGCCGGGGCCGTCGCGCTGTGGCCGGGCCCCGAGGGCCCCGTGCTGGAGATCGCGGCGCCGGGTGCGGCGCGGCCGTGGATGCCGCCCGCGCCGCCCGGCGGGGTGCCGGACTGCCGGGCCCCTCAGTAGGTGCGGATGAGGCCCACCATCTTGCCCTGGATCTTCACCTGGTCGGCGCGGTAGAGCCGCGTGCCATAGGCGGGGTTGGCCGCCTCGAGCGCGATCGCCCCGCCCTTGCGGCGCAGGCGCTTCAGCGTGGCCTCGTGATCCTCGATGAGCGCGACGACGATGTCGCCCGTCTCGGCCGTGCTCTGGCGGCGCACCACCACGATATCGCCCTCGAAGATCCCGGCGTCGATCATCGAGTCGCCCTTGACCTCGAGCGCGTAATGCTCGGCGCCCGAGGACAGCATCTGCGTCGGCACGCCGATGCTCTGCCCGCCCTGCTCGAGCGCCTCGATCGGCATGCCGGCGGCGATCCGCCCGACGAGCGGCACCTGCTCGGGCGCGTCGCCCGTGCTCATCGGCGCGCCGGAGAACACCTCGCCGGCGCCGGCATCGGGGACCTCGCGCGGCTCGCGGGCCAGATCGCCGACGATCACCGAGGGGCGGAAGCCGCGCGCCGGGCGCGCCGCCTCGATGTTCTCCGGCAGGCGGATGATCTCGACGGCGCGCGCGCGATGCGCCATGCGGCGGATGTAGCCGCGCTCCTCGAGCGCCGTGATCAGCCGGTGGATGCCCGATTTCGAGCGCAGGTCCAGCGCCTCCTTCATCTCGTCGAAGGATGGCGACACGCCGTCGCGCTGAACGCGCTCGTGGATGAAGACGAGCAGCTCGTACTGCTTCTTGGTCAGCATTGCACAGCCATGCCGCGACCCCCCTGGATTTGTGCCGTTCTACGAAAGTTCGCGGTTTGTGTCAACACATGCCGCGCGCGTCAGGCCGGGCGACCGCAGCGGGTCGCGGATCGCGCCGACGGCTCAGGGAAGCGGGATCGCGTCCACCTCGGCCCCGGCCGGCAGGGCGGGCGCGTGGGGCGGGAGCACCACCACCGCGTCGGCCGCGGCGAGGGTGGCGACGAGCGAACTGTCCTGCCGCTCGAAGACGCGGGCGGTCGGCAGCCCCTCGGCCGCGCGCTCCAGCCGGGCGCGGGCGTATTGCTCGCGCTCGCCGTTGGCCGGCACCGGCGCGGCGAGGCGCGCCCGGATCCGCGGGCGCGGCCCGGACGCCAGCCCGAGCGCCGCGTCGATCGCGGGGACGACGAAGACCTCCGCGCAGATCACCGCCGAGACCGGGTTGCCCGGCAGCCCGATCGCCAGCGCGTCGCCCAGCCGCCCGGCCATCAGCGGCTTGCCCGGCCGCATCGCCACGCGGTGGAAGTCGAGCCGCGCCCCGAGCCGGCCGAGGACGCCGGCCACCAGATCGTGTTCCCCCACAGAAGCCCCGCCGAGCGTGACGAGGATGTCGGCCCCTGCCGCGAGCGCCCCCTCGACCGCCGCGCGGAGCGCCTCGGCCCGGTCGGGCGCGATCGGGCGGGGCAGCGGTTCCGCGCCGGCGAGGGCGAGCCGCGCGGCGAGCGCCGGTGTCGAGGAGGAGACGATCTCGGCGGGACCGGGCTCCGCGCCGGGCGCGACGAGCTCGTCGCCCGTTGGGATCAGCGCGACCCGCGGGCGCCGCGCGACGCGGGCCTCGGGCAGGTTCATCGCGGCGAGCAGCCCGAGGTCGCGCGCCGTGAGCCGGCGCGGCGCGGCGAGCCGGTGCCCGGCGGGGAAATCGGTGCCCGCGGGCCGGATCCAGGCGCCGGGCGCGGGCGCCTCGCGCACGGTGATCGCGTCGCCCTCGCGGCGCGCGTCCTCCTGGATCAGGATCGCGTCCGCCCCCTCGGGCACCGGTGCGCCGGTGAAGATGCGGCAGGCGGTCCCCGGCGCGAGCGGCCCCGCGGCACGCCCCGCCGCCGCCTCGCCCTCGACGCGGAGCCGGGCACCGGCGGCGGCCTCGGCGGCGCGCACCGCATAGCCGTCCATCGCCGAGGCCGCGAAGGGCGGCTGCGCGCGGGCGGCCACCGCGTCCTCGGCCAGCACGCGCCCGAAGCCCTCGCCGAGGGCGACCCGCTCGGCCGGCATCCGCGGCACCAGGGCGAGGATCCGCGCCAGCGCCTCGGCGACGGGCAGCAGGCTCATTCGGCGCGGTACTCGCCGGACTTGCCGCCCGACTTGTGCACCAGCCGGATCTCGCCGATCCGCATGGCGCGGTCGACCGCCTTCACCATGTCGTAGACCGTGAGCGCGGCGACCGAGACGGCCGTCAGCGCCTCCATCTCCACGCCGGTCCGGCCGGTGAGCGTGACCGTCGCCTCGATCTCCACCCGGTCGGGCGGGGCGGGCGCGAGATCGACCGCCACCCTCGAGAGCATCAGCGGATGGCAGAGCGGGATCAGATCGGCCGTGCGCTTGGCCGCCATGATCCCGGCGAGCCGCGCGACCGCGAGGACGTCGCCCTTGCCGGCCCGCCCCTCGCGGATCATCGCGAGCGTCTCGGCCGCCATCGTCACGCAGCCGCGCGCGGTCGCGGTCCGCTCCGTCTCGGCCTTGCCGCCGACATCGACCATCGCGGCGCGGCCCTCGGCGTCGAAATGGGTGAGCCGCGGCGTCTCGCTCACGCCGCCCCCCGCTCGGCGGGCCGCGCGAGGATCGCGCGGGTGGCGGCGGCCACGTCCGGCTGGCGCATCAGGCTCTCCCCGATCAGGAAGGCACGGGCGCCGGCACGTGCCAGCCGCGCGAGATCGGCCGGGGCGGCGAGCCCGCTCTCGGCGACGAGGAGCGCGCCGTCGGGTGCATGGGGCGCGAGCGCCTCGGTGGTCTCGAGCCGGGTCTCGAAGCTCCGGAGGTCGCGGTTGTTGATGCCGAGCAGCGCCGGCGCGAGCGCGGCGGCGCGGTCGAGCTCGGCCCGGTCGTGCACCTCGACGAGCGCGTCCATCCCCCAATCCCGCGCCGCATCCATCAGTTCGCCCGCCTGCGCGTCCGAGACCATCGCCATGATGACGAGCACGCAGTCCGCCCCGAGCGCGCGGCTCTCCGCCACCTGCCACGGGTCGAGCAGGAAGTCCTTCCTGAGCGCCGGCAGCGCGGTGGCGGCGCGCGCCTCGGCGAGATGGGCGTCCGCGCCCTGGAAGAACGGTCCGTCGGTCAGCACCGAGAGGCAGGCGGCCCCACCGGCCTCGTAGGCGCGGGCGAGCGCCGGCGGGTCGAACTCCGCGCGGATGAGGCCCTTGGACGGGCTCGCCTTCTTGATCTCGGCGATCAGGCCGTAGCCCGCGGCGGCCGCCCGCGCGAGGGCGGCGCGGAAGGGGCGCACGGGCAGCGCGGCGCGCGCGGCCTCCTCGATGGCGGCCTGCGGGCGGGCGGCCTTGCGCGCCCGCACCTCCTCGGCCTTGTAAGCGGCGATTTTCGCGAGAATATCCATGCTCGCGTCCTAGCGCCTCCGCGCGCCCGACGGAAGAGCGGGCTCAGTCCTCGGTGTTGCCGCGGCGGGTGATGTTCGCCTCCACGACATCGTCGATCCGCCAGGCGCCCTTCGTGTTGCCGCGCAGGTCGTTGCCCTCGAAGGTCCCGCCGCTCTCGGCGTCGCTGATCCAGATGGCCTCGTACGCGTTCCCGCCGATCCGGCAGCCGCGCAGCGTCGGCCGCCCGCCCTCCCGGATCTCGACGCCGGCCTTGCCGTTTTCCACGATCTCGCAGTCCTCGAAGGTGCCGCGGCCGTTCTTATAGACGAACGCACCGGATTGCCGATTGCCGCGGAGCACGCAGCGGCGCAGCACCGGGTCCGCGCCGGTCCTGATCTCGACGCCGGAGAGGCCGTTGCCGGTGCTCTCGCAATCCTCGACCAGCCCGCGCGCGCCCTCGCGGAAAAGCAGCCCGCCTTCAGGAACGCCGTCGTTGAAGCGGCAGCGGCGGAAGACCGGCGCGGTGCCCGCCCCCTTGATCTCGGCGCAGGAGAGG
>CAZWDE010000181.1:0-6814 GCA_964632555.1 uncultured Limibaculum sp. | reverse complement strand
CGATCGTCCATTCCGGCGCGTCGCGGTCGGTCGCCGAGACGAAGGTCGGCTCGCCGCCCATGGTCAGGCGCATGTCGGCGGCCTGCATCCGCGCGTCGATCCGGTCGCCGGCCGCGAGGATCTGCGCCCACTGGACATCCGTCACCGGCTTGGTGACGCGGGCGGGCTCCCTCAGCCGCGTCACCCCCATCTCGAAGTCGAACTCGACCTCGCAGGGCTCGAGCGCCCCGGTGATCGGCGCGGCCGAGCGCGGCTCCGGCGTGGCGGCGAGCGGAATGTGCCCCTCGCCGGCGAAGAGCCCCGAGGTGGGGTCGAGCCCGACCCAGCCGGCGCCCGGCAGATAGACCTCGGCCCAGGCGTGGAGGTCGGTGAAGTCGTCGTAGGCGGGCTCGGGCTCGCCGGGCGCCCCCATGTCGGGGCGGAGCTGGATCAGATAGCCCGAGACGAAGCGCGCCGCGTAGCCGAGCGCGCGGAGCGTCTGCACCAAGAGCCAGCCCGAGTCGCGGCACGAGCCCCGCGCGCGGGCGAGCGTCTCCTCGGCGGTCTGCACGCCGGGCTCCATCCGCACGATGTAGCCGATCTCGCGCGCCACATACTGGTTGAGCGCCACGATCCACGGGATCGTCTCGCCCTGCTGCGCCGGCGCGCCGGCGACGAACTCGCGGAGGCGGAGGCCCATCTCCGGCGGCTCGAGATAGGGGGCGAGATCGTCGGCGAGGTCGGCGTCGTAGCGCCAGGGCAGCTCGGTCGTCCCCTCCTCGAGGAAGAAGTCGAACGGGTTGATCGCGTCCATCCGCGCGATGAGGTCGACCGTCACCTCGAGACGGTCCACCCGCTCGGGGAAGACGAGCCGGGCGTTCCAGTTGGCGAAGGGGTCCTGCTGCCAGTTGACGAAATGCTCGGCGGGCGCGACCCGCTGGGCGTAGGAGAGCACGGCGGCGCGGGCGTGCGGCGCCGGGCGCAGCCGCACGACATGGGGGCTGAGCCGGACGGGCCGGTCGTAGCGGTAGCTCGTGCGGTGGGTCAGGGCGACGGTGATGCTCATGCGCTCGCTCCGGCTGGGCGCCCACGAGCCTGCCCATTCCGCGGCCTCTGGCAAGTCTCGGCACGAAATCTGTGGAAAACTCTGGCGGGCCCGCGCGGGCGCTTGTTAACTGAGCCCATGTACAGCGAGATGGGCAGCGACGGCCGGCCACGGCCCGAATACGCGGCGGTGGCGCGCTGGATCGAGGAGATCGGCGTCGAGGCCCTGCTGACGCGCCGGGCCGAGGCGGAGGCGCTGTTCCGCAAGGTGGGCATCACCTTCGCGGTCTATGGCGAGGGCGGTGACCCCGACCGGCTGATCCCCTTCGACATCGTGCCGCGGGTCTTCTCGGCGCGGGAGTGGGACCGGATCGAGCGCGGCTCGATCCAGCGCACGCGCGCGCTCAACGCCTTCCTCTGCGACGTCTACGGCGCGGGCGAGATCTTCGCGGCGGGGATCGTTCCGCGGGCGCTGGTCTACGAGAACGAGGCCTACCTGCCGGCGATGCAGGGGGTCCGCCCGCCCGAGGACGTGTTCTCCCACATCACCGGGGTCGATCTCGTGCGCTGCGGGCCGGACGAGTGGTTCGTCCTCGAGGACAACTGCCGGACGCCCTCGGGGGTCTCCTACGTGCTCGAGAACCGCGAGGTGATGAGCCGGATGTTCCCCGCGCTCTTCGCCGACGGGCTGGTGCGCCCGGTGCACGCCTATCCCGAGATGCTGGCGACCGCGATGGCCGAGGTCGCGCCGCCGGCCTGCGACGGCGCGCCCAACATGGCGATCCTGACGCCCGGCCATTTCAACAGCGCCTATTACGAGCACTCCTTCCTCGCCGACCAGATGGGCGTCGATCTCGTCGAGGGGCAGGACCTCTTCGTCGCCGACGGCCGGCTCTGGCAGCGCACGATCCGCGGCGCCGAGCGGGTCGACGTGCTCTACCGGCGGATCGACGACGCCTTCCTCGACCCGGAGGCCTTCCGGCCCGATTCGCTCCTCGGCGTGCCGGGGCTCTTCGAGGTCTACCGGCAGGGCGGCGTCACGCTCGTCAACGCGCCGGGCACCGGCGTCGCGGACGACAAGGCGGTCTACTGCTACGTGCCCGAGATGATCCGCTTCTATCTCGGCGAGGAGGCGATCCTGCCCAACGTGCCGACCTGGCGCTGCCTCGAGGCCGAGGCCTGCGCCTATGTCCTCGACCATCTCGACGAGCTCGTGGTCAAGGAGGTGCACGGCTCCGGCGGCTACGGGATGATCATCGGGCCGAAGGCGAGCGCCGCCGAGCGCGAGGCCTACGCGGCGCGCATCCGCGCCAACCCCGCGGGCTTCATCGCGCAGCCGACGCTCGAGCTCTCGACCGCGCCGACGCTCTCCGAGAAAGGGCTCGTGGAGCGCCATGTCGATCTCCGCCCCTATGTGATCTCCGGGCGGACGGTGCGGCTGATCCCGGGCGGGCTCACGCGCGTCGCGCTCCGCGAGGGCTCGCTCGTGGTGAACTCCTCGCAGGGCGGCGGGGTCAAGGACACCTGGGTGCTCGGCGCATGAGGCCGGCGGACCCCGGCGGGCGCCTCCTCGCGGCTCCCGCCGCTCCTTGGCGTGCCGCGCCGCCGCCCGCCCGCGCGCGGAGCGCGGGCTCCGCCCGTCCCCGGCCCGGGGCCGAGCCGAGGAGCCGCGCGAGCGGCGAGGAGGTCGGCCCATGCTGAGCCGCGTCGCGTCCGGGCTCTTCTGGATGTCGCGCTATGTCGAGCGCGCGGCCAATGTCGCGCGGCTGCTCGACGCCGGGCGGCGGATGAACACGCTGCCGGGCTCGGCCGAGGCGCGCTCGGCGGAGTGGTCCTCGATCGTCATCGCCGCCGGCTGCTCCGAGACCTTCCCCGACCCGCTGGCGAGCGCCAACGCCCGCTCGGTCGCCCAGCATCTCATCTTCGACCCCGACAATCCCTCGTCGATCCGCTCCTGCTTCCGCCAGGCGCGGGAGAACGCGCGCGCCATCCGCCAGGCGATCACCTCCGACGTCTGGGACGCCGCCAACGAGGCCTGGATCGAGATGCGCGCCAAGTCGCCGGCCTCGATCGTCGGCGGCGGCTTCGCGCATTTCCTCGACTGGACCAAGATGCAGGGCCACCGCTTCCGCGGCGCGATCGACGACACGCTGCTGCGCGACGCGGGCTACAACTTCATCCGCCTCGGCCAGTATGTCGAGCGGCTCGACGCCACCGCGCGCCTGCTCGACGTCAAGTATCACGTGCTGCTGCCGCCCGACCAGCAGGTCGGCGGGCTGATCGACGAGAGCCAGTGGCTGCAGATCCTGCGCGCGGCGAATTCCTCGACCGCTTTCCGCCATGTCTATCGCTCGGCCGTGCGCCCCGATCTCGTGGTGCATTTCCTCGTGCTGAGCCCGCTCTCGCCGCGCTCGCTCCGCAACTCGACCGAGATGATCGTGCGCCATCTCGACCTCCTGAAGGTGCATACGGGCGTGAGCGCCGAGTGCCACTTCATGGCCTATGCGATGATGGGCCGGCTCGACGACCTGACGATCGACGAGGTCTTCCGCTTCGGGCTGCACGAGTTCCTCACCGAGCGCATCGAGGAGAACAACCGCCTCGCCCTCGCCATCGCCGACGCCTACGGCTTCGGCACCCGCGCGCCCGAGCCCGTCCACACCCAGTCCCAGAGCTGACCTTCCGCGCTTTGCCGCTCCGGCACCCTCTGCTAGACCGTCGGGGGCACCGGGAGGGCGGCATGACCTATTGCGTGGCGATCAAGCTCGACGAGGGCCTCGTCTGCCTCTCGGACACCCGCACCAATGCGGGGCTCGACAACATCGCCCGCTTCCGCAAGATGTTCACCTGGTCGGTGCCCGACGAGCGCCTGATCGTCATGATGACCTCGGGCAATCTCGCGATCACCCAGGCGGTGATCTCCCAGATCCAGGAGAGCATCGACTATCCGAAGGACGGGATCGAGACGATCTTCACCGCGCCGACGATCTTCCGCGTGGCCGAGGTCGTCGGCACCACGATGCGCAACGTGATGCTGCAATACGGCTCCTCGATCGCCTCGGCCGGCAGCTCGGCCGACAGCTCGATCGTGCTCGCCGGGCAGCGCAAGGGCGGGGATCTTCGGCTCTACCTGATCTATTCGGCGGGCAACTTCATCGAGGCGACCGAGGACACGCCGTTCTTCCAGATCGGCGAGCACAAATACGGCAAGCCGATCCTCGACCGGGTGATCACGCCGGAGACGAAGCTCGAGGACGGCATCACCGCGGTGCTTCTCTCGATGGACTCGACGCTGCGCTCCAACCTCTCGGTCGGGATGCCGCTCGATCTCGCGGTGATCCGGCGCGACCGGTTCGCCTTCGACCAGCACCGCCGGATCGAGCCGGACGACCCGCAGTTCAAGGCGCTGTCGGACGCGTGGTCGGCCGCCCTCCGCCGGGCCTTCGCCGAGATGCGCGGCTTCGCGATCGCGACCGGCGTGCCGACGGGCGAGGCGGCCGGGCCCGACGGCGCCGGGCCGACGGCCGCCGCCGAGGGCGCCTGACCCCCGCTCAGGCCGGGCGCACCGGGTCGCCGAGCCGGACGCGCCCGGGCTCGACCACCGACGCGGTCATGCCGCCGTGGCCGCGCATCGCGCCGTAGCCGCCCGGGCCGAGCGCCTCCTCCATCCGCGAGCAGGGCGCGCAGACGCCCGTGACCTCGAGCAGCGCCGTGCCGAGCCGGACCCGGCGCCCGCGCAGATTGGCGAGGTTGAGCCCGGCGACGGCGAGGTTGCGGCGGAGATCGGCGAAACGCGCGGCGGGCCGGCGGGCGAGCGCGGCGATCACGGCGAGGTGCTCGGCCTGGATCAGCGTGACCGCCCGCCGGCCGCCGCGCGCGCGGTCGCCCACGAGGCCCTCCTGGCCGATCTCGGCGTCCTCCGCCGTCACGACCCCGGCGCGGCGGGCCGGGCGCAGGCCGATCCAGACGACCCGCCCGGGCCCCTCATGGGCCGCGATCAGCCGGTCGAGCGGGGTGGGCGGGGCATCTCTCTCCGCCATCGCGGTCCCCTCCTCGGCCGGCGCCGCACGGGACACCGCCCGGGGCGCGGGGCTCCGGGCGGCTCGGGCGAGATCGCGCGGCAGCGGGCCTAGTTCGTCCCGGCGGTCTCCGAGGTGTCCTCGACGCCGCCGCCGAGGCCGTGGACATAGAGCGCGACCTGCGTGATCTCGGCCGGGGTGAGGCCGGGGGTGCCGCGCACCGCCTCGTTCCACGGCGGCATCACGCCGTAGCGCGAATAGGTGATCGACTCGATGACGGTCTCGCGGGTGCCGCCGTAGAGCCAGATCTGGTCGTTGAGCGCGGGCGCGCCGAGATCGGTGTAGCCCTCGCCGTTGTCGCCGTGGCAGGCGGCGCAGTTGATCTCGTAGAGCTCCTGGCCCTCCGGCGTGGCCTGCCCGCCGCCCGAGAGCGCGAGAACGTAGTCCGCCACCGTCGCGATCTCGTCGTCGCTGAGAAGCTCGTCGGCGCCGAAGGCCGGCATCTCGGAGTACCGCGCGTCCGGGTCGTCCTCGTTGCGGATGCCGTGCGCGATCGTGTAGCGGATCGCCTCGCGCGTGCCGCCCCAGAGCCACGCGTCGTCCTGCAGGTTGGGGTAGCCCGCCGCCTGCACGCCGGCCGCGCCCGCGCCGTGGCACTGCGAGCAGTGGTTGCGGAAGATCGCCGCGCCGCCGGCCTGGGCGAACTGCATCAGCTCGGGGTCGGCCGCCACCTCGTCGATCGAGAGGGTGGCGATGCGGTCGGTGTAGACCGACTGCTCCTCGGCGTGCTCGGCGATCGCCTCGTGCACCTCGGCGCGCGAGGAATAGCCGAGGACGCCCGCCGTCGCCTCGGTGATCATCGGCCAGGCCGGGAAGAAGATCGTGTAGCCGAGCCCCCAGATCACCGTCGCGTAGAACGTCCAGAGCCACCATTTCGGCAGCGGCGTGTTCAGTTCCTTGATCCCGTCCCACTCGTGCTGGGTGGTCTCGGTGCCGGTGATCTCGTCGATCTCTTTGTCGTCGCGGTCGGCCATCGGCTCAATCCTCGGGCTGGTCGTCGCACGGAACGGTGCGCGGGCGATCGTTGCGGAGCGGGATCCGCGCGATGTCGTCGTGGGTCTTCTTCGATCCGGGGCGGAGCGTGAACAGCACCACCCCGACGAAGAACAGCACCATCGCGAGCAGGAACCAGCTGTCGGCGAACTCGCGGAGCAGGGTGTAGGTGTCCATCGGGTCCCTCCCTCAGCGCAGGTTGATCTCGGCCGAGGCCTCGTAGGTCGAGAAGTCGACCATCGTGCCGAGGACCTGCAGATAGGCGATCAGCGCGTCGAGCTCGGTGATCTGCGGCTGTCCGTCGAAGTTGCGGACCTGCGCCTTGGGGTAGTTCTCGAGGAGCTCGTCGACCGCCTCGTGGTCGGGATCGACCTGCGCCACGAAATGCACCGCCGCCCGCTGCACCTGCTCGTCGGTGTAGGGCACGCCGACGGCGCGGTTGGCGCGGAGATGGTCGGCGATGTATTCGGGGCCGATCACCGTCTCCTCGAGCCACGGATAGGCCGGCATCACCGACTCCGGCACCAGCGCCTGCGGGTCGCGCATGTGATCGACGTGCCAGGCGTCGGAGTAGCGTCCGCCGACGCGCGCGAGGTCCGGCCCCGTGCGCTTCGAGCCCCACTGGAACGGGTGGTCGTAGACCGACTCCGCCGCGAGGCTGTAATGGCCGTAGCGCTCGACCTCGTCGCGCATCGGGCGGATCATCTGGGAGTGGCAGA
>CAZWDE010000180.1:0-6816 GCA_964632555.1 uncultured Limibaculum sp. | reverse complement strand
CGTTGATCTGGCCGGCGAACCACAGCCCCTCGACCCCCGTGACGGCGAGCGTCGTGTCGAGCGCGCGCGGATCGACGTATTCGTACTCGATGGCGTAGCCGGGCCGGACGATCTCGGCGCGCTCGAGGCCGGGGATCGTCCGGACAAATTTCTCCTGGACCGCGGCCGGCAGCGATGTGGAGATCCCGTTCGGGTAGACCAGCGGGTCGTCGTGCCCCTCGGGCTCGAGGAAGATCTGGTGCGAGGGCTTGTCGGCGAATCGCACGACCTTGTCCTCGATCGACGGGCAGTAACGCGGGCCGACACCGTCGATCCGCCCGCCATAGAGCGCCGAGCGCCCGAGATTGGCGCGGATCGCCGCGTGCGTCGCCTCGGTGGTGTGCGTGATGTGGCAGGGGACCTGCGGTGCCACGGGCCGGTCGGAGAGGAACGAGAAGAGCGTCGGCGCGTCGTCGCCCGGCTGCTCCGGCAGCGGCGCGAGGTCGAGCGAGGCGCGGGCGAGGCGCGGCGGCGTGCCGGTCTTGAGCCGGCCCGTGGGCAGGCCGAGGTCGCGGATCCGCGCGGCGAGGCGGTCGGCGGCCGGATCGCCCATGCGCCCCGCGGGGATGCGCTCCTCGCCGATATGGATCACGCCCGCGAGGAAGGTTCCGGCGGTGAGGATCACGGCGCGGGCGGGGAGGAGGGCGCCGTCCGCGAGCCGCACGCCCGTGGCGCGGCCGCCGTCGATCGCGATGTCGGCCACCTCGCCCTCGATCACCGCGAGGCCGGGGGTGGCCGCGATCGCCGCCTGCATCGCCGCGCGATAGAGCCCGCGGTCGGCCTGCGCGCGGGGGCCCTGCACGGCCGGCCCCTTGCGGCGGTTGAGCAGGCGGAACTGGATCCCGGCGCGGTCGGCGACGCGGCCCATCAGCCCGTCGAGCGCGTCGATCTCGCGGACGAGATGACCCTTGCCGAGCCCGCCGATCGCCGGATTGCACGACATCTCGCCGATGCGGTCGGCGCGGTGCGTGACGAGCAGGGTGCGCGCGCCGCAGCGCGCCGCGGCCGCCGCCGCGTCGCAGCCCGCATGGCCGCCGCCGATCACGATGACGTCGACATGTTCCACGTGAAACATCCTCCGGTCACTTGCCGAGGCAGAAGGCGGCGAAGACCTCGTCGAGCACGTCCTCCACGCCGCTCCGCCCGGCCAGCCGCTCGAGCCCCGTGAGCGCCGCGCGGATGTCCTCCGATACCAGTTCCGCCCCGTGCCGATCCAGCCCCTCGGCGGCGCGGAGCGCCGCGTCCCGCGTCGCCGCGAGCGCCCGGCGCTGGCGCTGATGCGCCACCAGCCCGCCGCCCGCCCGGTCGCGCAGCCGCGCGCCGATCGCGGCGAGGAGCGCCGGAAGCCCCTCGCCCGTGGGCGCCGCGACGGCGAGCCCCTCGCCCGCGCCGAGATCGGCCTTGGCCGCCACGCGGATGTCGCCCGGCCGCTCCAGCGCGAGAGCCTCGGGCGGCAGGGGCGCGTCGGGCGCGGCCACGAGGAGGCGCAGATCGGCCGCCTCGGCCCGGGCCCCTGCCATCGCCACCCCCGCCGCCTCCAGCGGGTCGTCGCTCGCCCGAAGCCCCGCCATGTCGAGGAACGTCACCGGCAGCCCGTCGAGATCGTAGCGCAGCTCCACCACGTCGCGCGTCGTGCCGGGGATCGGCGAGGTGAGCGCCGCGGGCCGGCCGGCCAGCGCGTTGAGGAGCGTCGACTTGCCCGCGTTGGGCGCGCCGAGGATCGCCACCTCGAGCCCGGTGCGGAGCCGCTCGGCCCCGTCGGCCACCGCGAGCTCGGCGCCGATCTCGTCGGCCACCGCCCGGAGGAGCCGGCCGGCCTCGGGGTCGATCGCCTCGGGGGCCTCCTCGTCCGCCCAGTCGATCGTCACCGCCACGAACGCCGCCGCGCGCAGGAGCCGCGCCCGCCAGCTCTCCGCCCGCGCGCGCAGCGCCCCGCCCATGAGCCGCGTCGCCTGCGCCCGCTGCGCCTCGGTCTCGGCGGCGAGCAGGTCGCCGAGCGCCTCGACCTCGGCGAGGTCCATCCGCCCGTTCTCGAAGGCGCGCAGCGTGAACTCCCCGGGCTCGGCCAGCCGCAGGCCGGGCCGCGCGGCCAGCGCGTCGAGGATGGCGCGCATCACGGCCGGCCCGCCATGGGCGTGGATCTCCGCCACCGGCTCGCCGGTCGCGCTGGCGCCCGCCTCGAAGCGCAGCACCAGCGCCGTGTCGAGCACCGCGCCGTCCGCCCGCCGCACCGTTCTCAGCGCCGCGCGCCGCGGCCCGGGCAGCGGCCCCGTCAGCGCGGCGAGGGCGTCGTGGGCCGCGGGCCCCGAGATGCGGATCACCGCGATCCCGGCCCGCCCGCGCCCGCTCGCCGGGGCGTAGATCGTCTCGCGGCTCATGCGCGCCGACCGGCCCTTGACGCCGCGCCGCGCCCGGTCTTCGCTCGCGGACCGGGCGGGCAAAACCGACCCGCGAGGAGGGACCCATGACCGACATCGCCGCCATCCGCATCGCCGAGACCGGCGGGCCCGACGTCCTGCGCGCCGAGCGCGTCGCGCTGCCCGAGCCCGGCGCGGGCGAGATCCGCATCCGCCACGCGGCCGTCGGGGTGAACTACATCGACACCTACCACCGCTCGGGCCTCTACCCCGTGCCGCTCCCGTCGGGCATCGGCCTCGAGGGCGCGGGCATCGTCGAGGCGGTGGGCGCCGAGGCGGGCGACTGGCGCGAGGGCGACCGCGCGGTCTATTGCACCGGCCCGATCGGCGCCTATGCGGAGGCCCATGTCGTCAAGGCCGACCGCGCGGTGCGCCTGCCGGACGGGCTTTCGCCCGAGATCGCCGCCGCCTCGCTCCTCAAGGGGCTGACCGCGCAGTACCTCATCCGCCAGACCCATCGCGTGGAGCCGGGCGAGACGGTCCTCTTCCATGCCGGCGCCGGCGGCACCGGGCAGATCGCCGTGCAGTGGCTGAAGGCGCTCGGCGCCACCGTGATCGCGACGGCCGGCGGCGAGGAGAAATGCGCGCTCGTCCGCGCGCTCGGCGCCGATCACGTGATCGACAGCCGGGCCGAGGAGATCGCCCCCCGCGTCCGCGCGATCACCGGCGGCGCCGGCGTGCCCGTGGTCTATGACGGCGTCGGGCGCGACACCTTCGAGGCCTCGCTCGACAGTCTGGCGCCGCGCGGCCTCATGGTGAGCTTCGGCAACGCCTCGGGCCCGGTCGGCCCGGTCGACCCGGGCGTCCTCGCTCAGAAGGGCTCGCTTTTCCTGACCCGGCCGACGCTTTTCCATTACGTCCCCACGCGCGAGACCCTGCAGGCCGCGGCCGACGAGCTTTTCGCCGTGCTCCTCGACGGCACCGTGCGGGTGGCCGAGCCGGCGGTCTACCCGCTCGCGGAGGCCGCCCGCGCCCATGCCGATCTCGAGGGGCGAAAGACCACCGGCTCGATCATCCTCCGCCCCTGAGGCCGCGGCGGCGCCGTCAGGCCGGCTCGGCGAGCCCCCGGCCCTCGAGCAGCGCCTCGGGCCCGGGCATCCGCCCGCGGAACGCCACATAGGCCGCGTCCGGCTCCTGCCGCGCGCCCGCCGTCAGCACATGCTCGGCGAGCCGTGCCGCGAGCCCCGGGTCGAACGGGTCGCCGGTCTCCTCGAAGGCGCGGAAGGCGTCGGCGTCCATCACCTCCGACCACAGATAGCTGTAGTACCCCGCCGCATAGCCGCTGCCCGCGAAGACATGCAGGAAATGCGGGCTCCGGTGGCGCATCGCGATCTCCCGCGGCAGGCCGATCTCCGCGAGCACGCGCGCCTCGAAGGCCGGCCCGTCGAAGCCATCGGTGTCGGTCAGTTCGTGCATCGCCAGATCGACCAGCGCCGAGGCGAGATACTCGACCGTCGGCCGCCCCTGTCCGTGGGTCTCGGCCGCCTTGACCCGGGCGATCAGAGCCTCGGGCATCGGCTCGCCGGTCCGCCAGTGCCGCGCGTGCCCGTCGAGCACCCCGGGCGCCGTCAGCCAGTGCTCGTAGAGCTGGCTCGGCAGCTCCACGAAGTCGCGCGCCACGCGGGTGCCCGCGATCGAGGGATAGGTGACGTCCGACATCAGGTTGTGCAGCGCGTGGCCGAACTCGTGGAAGAGCGTCCGCGCGTCGTCCATCGAGAGGAGCGTCGGCTCGCCCCGGGCGAAGTTCATCGTGTTGAGCACGATCGGTCGCTCCGGCGCCTGCAGCGCCTGCTGGCCGCGCAGGGTCGAGCACCACGCGCCCGATCGCTTCGAGGGCCGCGCGAAATAGTCGCCGACGAAGAGGCCCAGATGGCGCCCGTCCTTCGACACCTCCCAGGCCCGCGCGTCCGGGTGGTGCAGCGCCAGCCCCTCGACCGGGCGGAAGGCGAGCCCGAAGAGCCGCCCCGCCACGTCGAAGGCCGCCGCGATCACGCCCTCGAGCGGCAGATGCGCCGTGACCTCCGCGTCGTCGAGCTCGCGCTCGCGGCGCCGCAGCCGGTCCTCGTGGCGGCGCCAGTCCCACGGCTCGAGCGGCATGTTGGCGCCCTCCTCCGCGGCCAGTGCCTCGAGCGCCGCGCGCTCGGCCTCGGCCTTGGCCCTGGCCGGCCGCCAGACCCGCATCAGCAGGTCGCGCACCGCCGCCGGGGTCTTGGCCATCTGGTGCTCGAGCCGCATCGCCGCGTAGCTCTCGTGGCCGAGCAGCGCCGCCATCTCGCGCCGCAGCGCCACGGTCTCCTCGATCGCCGGCCAGTTGGTCGCCTCGCCCCGTCCGGTCCAGGCGCGCCAGGCGATCTCGCGGAGGTCGCGCCGCGCGGAATGCGTGAGGAACGGCTCGACCGAACTCCGCGACAGCGTGATCGCGTGGCCCGTGCGGCCCCGCGCCTGTGCGGCCTCGGCGGCGGCGGCGACGACCGCGTCCGGCAGTCCCGCGAGATCGCCCGCGGCCTCGTCGAGCCAGAGCGCCCACTCCGCCTCCTCCCTCAGCACCGCCTGCGAGAAGCCGGTGCCGAGCGTCGCGAGGCGGCCGAGGATCTCCCGCAGCCGCGCCTGCCCGGCCGCGTCGAGATCGGCGCCGCCCCGCACGAAGCCGCGCCGGTGGATCTCGGTCACCCGCGCCGCCTCGGCGTCGAGGCCGCCCGCCGCGATCACCGCCTTCACCCGCGCCCAGATGCGCGCGTCCATCGCGAGCGCCGAGCCGTGCGCCGCGAGCT
The DNA here is from genome assembly GCA_964632555.1 of uncultured Limibaculum sp. GTDB lineage: Bacteria > Pseudomonadota > Alphaproteobacteria > Rhodobacterales > Rhodobacteraceae > Thermohalobaculum. The sequence goes on along the minus strand of CAZWDE010000180.1, from coordinate 1,589 downwards.
TCGGCCCGATCTCCCGCTCGATCGCCTGGATCTCCGGATTGGTGTGCGAGCCCGCGAGGGTGAAGAACACCGACGCCACCCGGTCGAGCCGCGCGCCGGAGCGCTCCAGCGCCGCCACGGTGTTGGCGAAGCTCGGCGGGGCCGGGTCGGTCGCGATCGCCTCCCAGTCCGCCCGCTGCTCGGCCATCGCCGCCTCGAAGGCCGGCCGGAAATGCGCGGGCTCGATCGCGGCGAAGGGCGGCAGCTCGAAGGGCGTGTCCCAGTCGGCGAGCAGCGGGTTGGTCTCGGTCTCGGCGGTGTCCATCAGCGTCTCCCCAGAGCCTCGGCCGAGGGCCGCGCCAGCATGCGCCCGAGCCAGTCCTCGAGCGCGGCGAGCCCCTCGGGCATCTCGTGGCGGATGATGCGGCGGAAGCTGACCGCGACCAGCGCCGTCTGGTCCGCCACCGTCACCCGGTCGGCCGCGATCCAGTCCCGCCCCGCCTCCGAGAGCCGGGCGTCGAGGGCGATCAGGTGGGCGTCGATCCGTTTGCGGTTGATCGCGCCCCATTCGGCGGACTGCTCCTCCATCACGGCCATCTTCGGGTTGGTGTGGCGGAAGGTCTGGGTCACCGCGGCGAAGAGGCCGAACTCCACCCGCCGCTGCCACATCTCGATCACCGCCGTCTCGAGGGGGTCGCGCCCCGTGAGATTTGGCTCGGGGTGCAGCGCCTCGAGATAGCGCGCGATCGCCTGCGTCTCGGTCAGCACCGTGCCGTCGGAGAGCTCGAGCGCCGGCACCTGTGCGCTGCCCACCCGCTTGCGGTAGGCGTCGGCCCGGTGCGCGCCCTCCATCAGGTCGAGCTCCTCGCGCGGGATCGCGATCCCCTTCTCCGCGAGGAAGAGGTTGAGCCGCGTCGGGTTGGGCGCGCGCGGCTGGTCGTAGAGCAGAACGGGTGTCGGCAGCATGGCGGTCACCTCCATCGGCCCGGAGGCTAGCCGCCGCCGGCCCGCCCGCCAAGCCGGGGCTCGGCGCTTGCCCGGGCCCGCGCGCTCGCCTATCACGCCGCGGGGGGACACGCGCATGATTTCCGGGCGGCATCTGTTGGGGATCGCGCAGCTGACGCCGGCCGAGATCGTGGCGATCCTCGATCTCTCCGAAGACTACGTCGCGCTCAACCGGCGTCGCGAAAAGCATCTCGACCGGCTGCTCGGGCTCACCCAGGTCAATCTCTTCTTCGAGGCCTCGACCCGCACGCAGGCCTCGTTCGAGCTCGCCGGCAAGCGCCTCGGGGCCGACGTGATGTCGATGGCGGTCGAGGCCTCCTCGATGCGCAAGGGCGAGACGCTGATCGACACCGCCGTCACGCTCAACGCCATGCACCCCGACCTTCTCGTCGTCCGCCACCCGATGTCGGGCGCCGTCGCGCTGCTGGCGCAAAAGGTCAACTGTGCTGTCGTGAACGCGGGCGACGGGCGGCACGAGCACCCGACCCAAGCGCTGCTCGACGCGCTCACGATCCGGAGGCGCAAGGGCCGGCTCCAGCGCCTCACGGTCGCGATCTGCGGCGACATCGCCAATTCCCGCGTCGCGCGCTCGAACATCCTCCTGT
>CAZWDE010000179.1:0-6838 GCA_964632555.1 uncultured Limibaculum sp. | reverse complement strand
CGCGGGGCCGCGCGGCCCGGGCCTCGGCCGGGCGCGCCCGGGCGACGCGGAGCGCGCGCGACCGGGCCGGCGCGCGCGAGGGATCACAGGAGGCCGAGCGCGCGGAAGCTCGCGTCCTCCGCCTTGCCGACCACCACGTGGTCGTGCAGCACGATGCCGACGCTGCGGGCGGCCTGCTCGATCCGGCCGGTCATCTCGATATCGGCGCGCGAGGGCGTGGGGTCGCCCGAGGGGTGGTTGTGGACGAGGATGAGCGCCGAGGCGTTGAGCTCGAGCGCGCGCTTGACGACCTCGCGGGGGTAGACGGGCACGTGGTCGACCGTGCCGCGGGCCTGCTCCTCGTCGGCCACCAGCACGTTCTTGCGGTCGAGGAACAGCACGCGGAACTGCTCGATGTCGCGATGCGCCATCGTGGTCTTGCAGTAGGCGAGCAGCGCCGGCCAGCTCGAGAGCGCGGGCCGGCCGATCACGCGCGCGCGGGCGAGGCGGTGGGCCGCCGCCTCGCCCACCTTGAGCTCGCAGATCACCGCGGCCCCGATGCCCGGCACCTCGGCGAGCCGCGGGATCGGCGCGGAGATCACGGCGTTGAAGTCGCCGAAGCGCGCGAGCAGCGCCTTGGCCAGCGGCTTGACGTCGCGCCGGGGGATCGCGCGGAACAGCACGAGCTCGAGCATCTCGTAATCCGCCACGGCCGCGGGCCCGGCGGCGAGGAAGCGCTCGCGCAGGCGGGCGCGGTGCGCCTGGTAATGCGCCGGCGGCGGCGCGGCGGGCTCGGGCGCGGCGGGCGCGGGCGCCGCGGCCCCGGGAGCCGCCGCCGGCCCTCGCGCGCTCCGGCCGAAGAGGGACGGCGTCGACGCCTCCCCGAACGCCGCATCCCGCCGCCTGCCACCACCCATGACGCCACCCCGCGCAACCGATGGGGCGAGCCTTGCGCGGAATGGTGAGCGAATGGTTAACGGCGGCGCCCGGGCTCAGCCGAACAGGAAGCTCCCGTCGTCGGCGAGATCGCCGGGCGCGAGACCGTTGAGGCGCAGCACGTCGCCGGGGTCCTCGGAGTAGCGGACCGCGGCGCGCCCGAGCCCGTCGGCGGCGATCGCGAGCTCGGCGAAGCTCGCCGCGACGCCGGCGCCCTCGAAGCGGATCGCGTCGAGGCCGGGAGCGAAGTCGAAGAGGAGGTCGTCGCCGTCGCCCGCGCGGACCACGAAGAGATCCGCGCCGCCGTCGCCGGCGAGGCTGTCCGCGCCCGCGCCGCCGTCGAGCGTGTCGGCCCCCTCGCCCCCGAGGAGGAAATCGGCCCCCTCGCCGCCGGTCAGGCGATCGGCGCCGCCGCGGCCGAACAGGATGTCGTCGCCGGCCCCGCCCGCGGCCTCGTCGTCCTCGCCGCCGCCGTCGAGCAGATCGGCGCCCGAGCCGCCCGCGAGCGTGTCGGCGCCCGAGCCGCCGGCCACGAGATCGTCGCCCGGCCCGCCCTCGAGGCTGTCCGCGCCCGCCTCGCCGACCACGGCGTCGTCGCCTGGCCCGCCCGAGAGGGTGTCGGCGCCCGCGTTGCCGAAGACGAGATCGGCGCCCGAGCCGCCGGTCACGAGATCCGCGCCCGCCTCGCCGAAGAGGCTGTCGTCGCCCGATCCGCCGGCGAGCGTGTCGTCGCCGGAGCCGCCGAGCGCCATGTCGGGGCCGGCCTCGCCCGCGAGATCGTCGGCGTCGTCGCCGCCGAGCAGCACGTCGAACCCCTCGCCGCCGAGCAGCGTGTCGGCGCCGGCGCCGCCGTCGAGGAAGTCGGGGCCGTCCTCCCCCTCGAGCCGGTCGTCGCCCGCGCCGCCCGCGAGGAGGTCGTTGTCGGCCCCGCCGAAGAGGCGGTCGTCGCCCGCGCCGCCGTCGACCGTGTCGGCCTGCGCGCCCGCGAAGACGGTGTCGGCCCCCGGGCCGGCGAACACGACATCGAAGCCCGGTCCGCCGAGGATGCTGTCGTCGCCGGCCTCGCCGTAGAGCGTGTCGGAGCCGCCCTCGCCCTCGAGGCGGTCGTTGCCGGAGCCGCCGTAGAGCTGGTCGTTCTGCCCGGTCTCGCCGTCGCCGACATCGCCGATCAGCCGGTCGTCGCCGTCGTTGCCGAGCAGCAGGTCGAACCCGTAGCCGCCCTGCACCACGTCGTGGCCGTCCTCGCCGTAGAGCACGTCGTCGTCGGCGATGCCGTCGAGCAGGTCGTCGCCCGCGCCGCCGCCGAGGGTGTCGTTGCCGCCTTCCCCGCGCAGCGTGTCGTCGCCCGGGCCGGCGTAGCGGATCTCGGCCTCCGGCCCGCCGAGCCAGTCCTCGGGGCCGGGATCGGGCTCGGGCGGCAGGGCGGCCTCGAGCACGATGTTGGCCGCCGTGAGCGGGGTGCCGGACTGGGACGGGTGAAAGATGTCGACCGCGGTCGTGGGGTCGAGCCGCAGGCGGGTCACGTTGGTGAAGGGCTTCGTCGCGGTCGCCAGCACCTCGTCCGGGCTCGCGAAGCCGAAGGCGGCGGCGACCAGGAGCGTCTCGGTCGCGACGTCGAAATCGGCGATGGTGTCGGTGCCCCCGCCCGGCGCGACGGCGAACCGGTCGGTGCCGCCCTCGCCGAGCAGCGTGTCGAGGCCGGGGCCCCCCGCGAGCAGGTCCTCGCCCGCGCCGCCCGAGAGATAGTCGGCCCCCGAGCCGCCCTCGAGGCTGTCCGCCCCCGCCTGGCCGAAGAGCGTGTCGGCACCGGGGCCGCCGATCAGCGTGTCGTCGCCCGAGTTGCCCTGCACCCGGTCGGCGCCCGCCAGCGCGTCGATCCGGTCGGCCGCCACCGTGCCGAACACGGTCTGGTCGTCGCCCTCGGTGACGATCGCGTGCGGCGCGCCCTCCGCGGTCATGCCCGCGACCTCGTAGCCGATATCGGCGAGGAGCGCCCGGTCGATCTCGGAGATCGCGACCCGCTGGCCGACCGCGATCGAGGGGTCCATCACGACGCCGTTGCCCGCGTGGCCCGCGCGGACATGGGCGCCGTCGCCCTCGAGCGGCACGGCGCTTCCCCCGTTGGCCGCGCGCGCGTTGGGCCCGTCGAACGCGCCGCCGCCCGCGAGGAGGCCCCACGCGCCCGAGGTGCCGAGGCCGAGAACATGGCCGATCTCGTGCACCGCGACGGTGACGAAGTCGATCGCGCCCGCGACGGCCCCCTCGAGGTCGAAGCTCCAGGTCACCTCGGTGTTGAAGCTCGCGACGCCGGCATAGGGCTCGAAGTCGGTCGCCGGGCCGAGGCCGCGGAAATTGCTCGAGACCCGGGCGTTGAGCGCGTCGCCGTCGGCGCCGAAGCCCGAGAAGCCCGCGCGGGCGAGCACCGTCGCGGCCTCGGTGTCGCCCGCCGCGCGGTGGCAGAGCCCGCAGCCGCAGGCGAGACCCTCGGGCCACGGCTCGACCGCGCCCGCCGCGACGCCGAACGGCGCCGCCGAGGCGCCGACGAAGATCAGCAGGTCGTCGATCGGGGCGTCGAGCACCACCTGTTCGGTGCTGCCGTCGACCGGATCGCTCACGAAGAAGTCGACCCCCGCCGGCACGTCCTCGAACTCGTCGCCGATCACCGCCTCCCAGAGCCGCGCGGCCTCCTCGAGGGCGGCGCGCGCCTCCGGATCGTCGAAGAAGCCCGCGGTGTCGAAGCGGAAGTCGAAGCTGATGTCGAAGGACATGGGCGATCCCCGTCGGTTGCCTGCGACCGGGGTTTGGCGCGCGCGCGCTGAAGGCGGCCTTCACGGGAAGGGTAAACCGCGCGCCAACCGTGCCCGCCCCGTTAGGCCGGCGCTTACCGTCACGGGTGTTCCTCTCGGCGCGGGCGACGGCGGAGGCGGGCATGGTCGAGGATGCGGGCGGGCGGCGGGCCGAGAGCGTGTTCGGCGCCGACGACCGGGTGCGCGTGGGCGACACCGGCGCCTTTCCGTGGGCCGCGATCGGCCGCGTCACCGTGACGGCGGAGACCGGCGTGGCGCGCGGCACGGGCTTTCTCGTCGGCGACCGGCATCTCCTCACCGCCGGCCACGTGGTGCACGACGCGGGCTTCGGGGGCGACGGCTGGGCCGACGCGCTCGTCCTCGCGCCCGGCCTCGACGGCGCCGTCGCGCCCTTCGGCCGCGCCGAGGCGGTCGCTTTGCGCGCCGATCCGGCCTGGATCGCCGAGGCCGATCCGGGGGCGGACTGGGCGCTCGTCACGCTCGACCGGTCGCTCGGCGCGGCGCTCGGCGCGTTCCCGCTCTTCGCGGCCGAGGGCGTCGATCATTTCGACGGCGCGCCCGTCACGCTGGCGGGCTATCCCGGCGATCTCGGCGGCGACGCGCTCTACGCGGCCGCGGGCACGGTGGCCGAGGGCACGCCCGACCGGCTCTTCTACGCCGGCACCCTCGACACGGCCGGGGGCATGAGCGGCGCGCCGCTCTGGCAGGGCTTCAGCGGCACCGGCGAGCGCGTCGCGATCGGCGTGCACGCCGCCGGCGCCGTCGACCCCGGCGCGCCCGGCGCGCGCAACGCCGCCACGCGCCTCACGGCCGAGCGGATCGCGCTGATCGAGGAGTGGATCGCGCAGGACGCCGCCCTCCGCCCGCCCGTCGACCGCCCCGACCTCGCCGACGACGACGCCGTCTTCGCGCGCGCGACCGCGGTTCTGCCGGGCGCGCCGCTGCGCGCGGGCGCCGCCTTCGCGGTCGAGATCGGTCTGCGGAACCTCGGCACCCGGGCCGCCGAGGGCTACGAGGTCGCCTTCTACGCCTCGGCGAACGCGCGGATCACCGAGTTCGACATTCCCCTCGGCCGCGTCGCCGGGCCGGCGCTCGCGCCCTTCGAGAGCGCGCGGCTCGCCGCGGCGCTTCGGCTCCCGGCCAGCGCGCCCGCGGGCAGCTTCCACCTCGGCTGGGTGATCGACGCGGACGGCGCGCTCGCCGAGTTCGACGAGGCCAACAACACCGGGCTCGCCGAGGCGCGGCTCGAGGTGCTGCCCGCCCCCGATCTCGTCGCCGGGGACCTCGCGGCGGAGCGCCTCGCCTGGCGCCCGGGCGAGAGCGTCGCGGTGTCGTGGACCGTGCGCAACGCCGGCGGCGCGGCCGCCCCGCCGGTCGACAGCGCGCTCTTCCTGTCGCCCGATCCCGCGATCACGGCCGAGGACATCGAGATCGCCCGCGTGACACTCGCGACCGGCCTCGCGCCGGGCACCTCGGCGCCCGCCTCGGTCACGGTGTCGGACGACGGGAGCCTGCCGCGGGGGGACTACTATCTGGGCGCGCTCGCCGATCCCGACGGCGCGCTCGCGGTGGCCGCGGAAGGCGCCGGCGCCAGCCGGCCGCTCGCCGTCCATCTCGGCCGGCCGGGCGCGTTCCTCGCGGGCACCGACGCGGCCGAGGGCATCGCGGGCGGCGAGGGCGACGACACGCTCTGGGGCTATCTCGGCGCCGACACGCTGGCGGGGCGCGAGGGCGCCGACCGGATCGACGGCTGGGGCGACGACGACCGCATCTTCGGCGACGGCGGGCCGGACGATCTGCTCGGCGGCTTCGGCTTCGACACGCTCTTCGGCAACGACGGCGCCGATCGTCTCCAAGGCGATCTCGGCGACGGCCGCGACGGGCAGGGCGACGTGCTCAGCGGCGGCCCGGGCGACGACACGCTGCTCGGCGAGGGCGGCGCCGACACGCTCTACGGGGGCCCCGGCGACGACCGGCTGGAGGGCGGGCCCGATTTCGACCAGCTCTGGGGCGAGGCGGGCGACGACACGCTGCTTGGCGGCGATATCCGCGACACGCTCGACGGCGGGGAGGGCGCGGACCGGCTGGAGGGCGGCTCCGGCGACGACGAGCTCGTCGGCGGTCCGGGCGCCGACCGGATCCTCGGCGGCGCGGGGGCCGACTTCGTCGACGCCGGCCCCGAGGACGACACCGTCGAGGCCGGCGCGGGCGACGACATCGTGATCGGCGGCGCCGGCGCGGACCGGATCGAGGGCGGCGCGGGCATCGACCACGTGCTCGCCGGCTCGGGGGCGGATCACGTCCTCGGCGGGGAGGGCGACGACGCGCTCTTCGGCGAGGCCGGCGCGGACCGGATCGAGGGCGGCTCGGGCGACGACCTGATCTTCGGCAACGCCGGCGACGACTGGGCCGAGGGCGGGCCGGGGCGCGATTCCCTCGTCGGGGAGGACGGGGCCGACACGCTCGTCGGGGGCGCGGGCGGCGATCTCCTCGCCGGGCGCGCGGGGCCGGACAGCCTGTCGGGCGAGGCGGGCGACGACCTGATCGACGGCGAGGGCGCGGACGACCGGCTGGCGGGCGGGGACGGCGCCGACACGCTCTTCGGGCGCGACGGCGCCGACCGCCTGGCCGGCGGCCCGGGAGCGGACTTCCTCGCCGGCGGCGCGGGCCCGGACACGCTCGAGGCCGGGCCGGGCGACGACCGGATCGGCGGCGATGCGGGAGCGGACGTCTTCCTCTTCGCGCCGGGCGACGGGGCCGACCTCATCTTCGACCTCGCGCCGGGGATCGACCGGGTGCTGATCGCCGGCGGCGTCGGCAGCCTCGCGGCCGCGTCGCAGGGCACCGACCCCGCGGGCTGGCTCACGCTCGGCTATTCCGACGACCCGGGCGACCGGCTCACGCTGCAGGGCCTGCGGCCGGGCGATCTCCTCGACGACGGCACGATCGCCTTCGTCTGAGCCCGGCGGTTAACCCGGCCTCAACCGGGCGGCGGGCTCTCTGGGCGCATGTCGCCGCCCGGTTCCACCCTCGTCGAGATCCTCGTCGCCGTCGCGCTCGCCGCGCTTGTCGGCGCGGCGGCGGGCGCGGTCGCGGGGTGGGCGGTCGCCCGCGCC